>DATMNS010000254.1:0-8493 GCA_035568735.1 Chthoniobacterales bacterium
GCCGCGCCTAACAAAAAGACGTTGCGCCGGCGGTGCCGACTGGTCGCGTCGCCGGCAGCCGGAAGAGCGGGCGTCGTCTGGATGCCAGTTGGGGTAATGTCGAAAGCCCAAGCCAGGATGAGCGCGATCGGAAATCCGACCAGCAGGAGCACAATGACAAGGCGCAGCGACCAGTTGGGCAATTCCCACGCCGGAAAAACCGCTGACGCGAGTTGAATGATGCCGCCGGCCGCGATCACATAGGCAACGGCGACGCGGTAAACCTTGCGCCGCTTCAGTTCGTCGAAAAAGGTCACGCCCAATCAATCCGTTTGCTGCCGGGGAATTCAAGCGCAGACAATGGCCGATAAAGCGGCGCTAACTCTTTGCTTCGTGTTTCGCAAGCACCTTCTGGAACTCCGGATCGTCGCGCAATCGATCCAAGATCGGATCGATCTTGAGAAAGGCCACGGTCAACTCCCCCGGCCGGCTGAGCAATCCATCCACCAACTCAATCGCTTTCGCATGGTCCCCGGTCACCATGTAGACCTCGGCGAGCGCCTGGGTCATCCCCGGCCCGGAAAAGGCATCGACCGATTCGGGCAACAATTCCGTGGCGCGTTTTGCTTCGGTAATAGCCGCCTCTTTTTCCCCAAGGTAAGCGAGTGCGCGCCCCAGCTTCGCGTGGCGCGAAGCCTCGTTAGGCGCTTCCCGCACCGCAGCCTCGGCCGATTCCTTTGCTTTCGAGAAAGCGACGCGTGCTTCGGCTCCCTGGCCCATTTTCTCGAGCAGGATGCCCTCGAGGAGGCGGGCCTCACAGAATGCATCCGGCAGAGAGGTCAGCGCTTCCTGCGGAATTTGGCGGAGCCCCGCAAGAGCTTCGGGATATTTGCGCCGAAACGTCAAAATATTCGCCTTCCCGAGCCCATACTCGGCGACCGTCACGGAATCCAGATTCTTGGGCACTTCGCCCGGGGCTTGTGCCTGTTCGAATTTGGCCAGAGCATTTTGCGCGACCGTGAGGTCACCACGCGCGTTGATCGCCAGTTGGGCTTTAAGTCCCCAGAGGCTGACTGATTTCGGATTGATGGCCAGAGCGCGCTCGATGACCCGATTCGCCGCCTCGAAATCACGCTGCATCTGGTAATTGAAAAACAGATTCTGCAACGGCCAGGTGTCATTCGGATCGAGGCTGACGGCTTTCTCCAGGTTAGCGGTCGATTCTTTCCACTTCCCCTGGCGGCGCTGAATCGCGCCGATCAGGAGATAGACCCCGGCGTCGTTAGGCAAGCCGACCTGGGCAAGGCGCAATTCGCGCAGCGCGCCCTCGTAATCCCGGGTGCCGTAGTAGAGCGAGAAACCGCCCGCGAGGTGCGCTTCGGGCGAGTCGGGCGCCAACTCCAGAGCGCGGTCGGCGTACTTTTTGGCCAGGTCACGCTCGGCGTCGGTCGGCTCGAAGTTGTGATAAACCCAGCTATGCACGATCGAGAGATTGGCGATGGCGAGGACAAACTTGGGGTCGAGCTGGATGGCACGCTCGTAAAGTTGCGCCGCTTGATTCAATTTGCCGCGGTCCTCCAGCGACGTCTGCAAGTTATGGGCTTCGACGAAAGCGAGATAGGCCTCGCCGTTCTCGGTCGGCTTGCGGGTCATCTGCGCCTCTTCGCTTGGGGAAAGTTGCGCCTGCAACTCACGCGCGATCTTTTGCGCCAGGTCGGTCTGGATGGCGAAGACATCCGTCAGGTCGCGATCGTAATCCTCCGCCCACAGGTGCTGATCATTCTCGGCATTAATCAACTGCACGTTCACCCGCACCCGGTTGCCCTCGCGCCGCACGCTCCCTTCGAGGATGGCTGAGACGCCCAATTCCTTTCCGATCTGGCGCACGTTCTTCTCTTGCCCGCGATATCCCATGACCGAGGTGCGCGAGATCACCTTCAAGTCGCCGATCTTCGAGAGGTTCGTCAGGATGTCATCCTGGATGCCATCCGCGAAAAAGGCGTTGTCCTTATCCTCACTGAGATTTTCGAACGGCAGGACCGCGATCGATTTGTCCACCTTCTTCGCGGCGACGTGCGGCAGAAGGAAGAAGCCGGCCGTAACCGCCACGACCAGCCCGGCCGCACCTAAGAAAAAGACGTTGCGCCGCCGATGCGGGCTGGTCGAGAGGGCAGGCGTCGCCTGAATCCCGGTCGGGGTAACGTCGAAAGCCCAGGCGAGGATGAGGGCGATGGGAAAGCCGATGAGCAAGAGCACAATCACGAGCCGCAGCGACCAGTCAGGCAATTCCCACGCCGGAAAGACCGCCGACGCGAGCTGAATGATACCGCCCGCCGCGATCACGTAAGCGACCGCGACGCGATAGACCTTGCGCCGCTTCAGTTCGTCAAAGAAGGAACTCATCGCCCCCTAATCTCAGTTGGCCCATGGGTCCGGTGCAAGTCTTCCCGGCGTCGCAAGTGCACGCCGTCAAGACCTGCTCACTTCATGCCGGAGGCGAAGACCGTCTGGAAATGTGGACTCTCCTTCTCGCGCGAGACCACGCTCACTTCGATCTGCGTAAAGCCCGCTTTCTCCAGCCATTGATGCAGCTGCACTTCGCTGAAGCCAAGCCAGTGATCGGCGTAAAGTTCACGCGCCTTTTCGAAACGATGGCTCAACAGATCGAGCACGATGAGACGGCCACCCTTCTTCAAAATGCGGTGGGCCGCGGCGATCGCTCGCTCGGGATGGATCGCATGGTGCAGGGCCTGACTCAAAAACGCGAGGTCGACCGAATTTATTTTGATCGGCGGATCCTCGATGTCGCCTAACCGATATTCGAGATTCTTGAAACCATGGCGCTGCGCGAGTTGCGATCCGAACTCGACCATCTTCGGCGCGTTATCGACCGCGATCACCTGACGCGCCTTCTTCGCGAGCAACTGCGAAAGGGTCCCCTCGCCCGCCCCGAGATCGGCCACGGTGAGCGGCGGGAGGAGCGCGATCATGGTGTGAGCCAGCGCCTGCCACGAGCGGCCGGGACAGTAGCTGCGGCCGAACCGGCCCGCCAGTTGATCGAAGTACTCCCGCGCCTTGTCCTGTCGTTTACGCAGGACGATCTTTAGGGCAGTCCGATCGCGCTGCGTCTCGGGCATTTCGCGGGCCAGTTCGCGGGTCAGCTCGCTTACTTTCGCGTGCTGCGGATTGAGCTTCCGGCCACTCGTTAGGCCATAATAGACATTCTTCCCGGCGCGCCGATCCTCCACCACGCCGGCGCGTTTCAGCTGCGCGAGATGGCTCGAGATGCGCGATTGCCCCATCCCAAGAACATCCTGCAACTCCGCGACCGAGAGCTCCTCCTCCTCGAGCAGGAGAAGGAGCCGGAGCCGGGTCGGATCGGCGAGCAAGCGCAGGAAATTTATGGTTGACGCCATGAACTGAGACCACGATATATCGACGTATCATGATTGGTCAATATGTCCATTGCTGCCTGCTCGCAGACTCAAGGGTTCAAGTTTCAGAGTTCCGCGCGCTGTGGCCGTCCCTCCCCTGAATCCTGAAACCCTGAATCCCAAACCCTTTTCTTCATATGCTTCGACGTTTCATTTTTGCTTCCGAATCCGTTGGCGAAGGCCATCCGGATAAAGTTTGCGACACCATCTCCGACGCCGTGCTCGATGCCTGCCTCCGGCACGACCCGAAAAGCCGCGTGGCCTGTGAGACCTTTGCCAAGAGTCATACGGTGATCGTGGGCGGCGAAATCACGATCCCAAGTCTGCCGCATGGCACTTCGCTGGAGGCCATCGTGCCGATTGATCAGATCGTGCGCGCTGCCGTGCGCGAGATTGGCTACGTCAACGACGATGACGTTTTTCACGCCGACAAGATCGACATCCAGAACATCATCACCAACCAAAGCGCGGACATCGCACAAGGGGTCGATGCGCGCGAAGCCGAAGGCAAGGGGCACGCCGAGCAAGGCGCGGGCGACCAGGGCTTGATGTTTGGTTTCGCCTGCGACGAAACGCCGGAATTGATGCCGGCACCGATCATGTTCGCCCACCGCCTCGGCCGCGAACTCACGCGCATTCGCAAAAGCGGCAAGGCCCGCTGGCTGCGACCGGATGCCAAGTCGCAGGTCTCGGTCATCTATGACGGTGGCCGGCCGGTCGGCGTCTCCAACGTCGTCGTCTCGACCCAACACTCGAAGGACGTGAAGCATTCGGAGATTCGCAGCTTCATCATTGAAGAGGTCATCCGGAAGGTATTGCCTAACGAAATGCTGACCGACGCGACCGAGTACTTGATCAACCCCACCGGCAACTTTGTTATCGGCGGGCCGGAGGGCGACACTGGCCTGACGGGCCGCAAAATCATCGTCGACAGCTACGGAGGCTGGGGTCGGCACGGCGGCGGCGCATTTTCCGGCAAGGATCCGAGCAAAGTTGATCGCAGCGCGGCTTACATGGCGCGCTGGGTGGCGAAGAATGTCGTGGCGGCGGGCCTCGCCACGCGTTGCGAAATCCAATTCGCTTACGCCATCGGCTATCCGGACCCCGTCAGCATGAACATCAACACTTTCGACACCAATACCGTGCCGGAGGAAGCGATCGAGCGGGCGGTCAATGAGACGTTCTCCTTCAAACCTGCGCACATCATCGCGCAACTCGATTTGCTGCGGCCGATCTATTCCAAGACCACGAACTATGGGCATTTCGGAAAGGATGATCCGGATATCACCTGGGAAAGAACCGACAAGACCGCCGCGCTGAAAAAAGCGGCAAGATAATTTTCATCTTCATCAATTTATGAGCTCAAAAACGATCAGCAAAATTCAAACGAACGACTACAAAGTCGCGGACATCAGCCTGGCCGATTGGGGCCGAAAGGAAATCTCGATCGCGGAAAAAGAGATGCCTGGCCTGATGGCGATCCGGGAAAAATACGCCCCGGGCAAACCGCTCCAGGGCGTGCGCGTGACCGGATCGCTGCATATGACGATTCAGACTGCCGTCTTGATCGAAACGCTGGTCGATCTCGGCGCGAATGTTCGTTGGGCGAGCTGCAATATTTTCTCGACGCAAGATCACGCCGCGGCCGCGATCGCCAAGGCGGGCGTGCCGGTCTTCGCCTGGAAGGGCGAAAGCCTGGCCGAATACTGGTGGTGCACCAACCAGGCGATTTCGTTTCCCGAGGGCAAGGGTCCGCAGCTCGTCGTCGACGATGGCGGCGACGTCACGCTACTGATTCACAAAGGCTATCAACTGGAAGAGGGCAGCGATTGGGCGAAATCGCCTGCGAGCAGCAAGGAAGAGCAATGCGTCAAGGATTTGCTCCTCGAAGTGCAGCGCGAGAATCCGTTCCGCTGGCATGAGCTGGTCAAGGAATGGCGCGGCGTTTCAGAAGAGACGACAACCGGCGTGCATCGGCTCTACAAGATGCAGCAGCAAAATCAGCTGCTCGTGCCCGCGATCAACGTCAACGATTCGGTCACGAAATCGAAATTCGACAACCTTTATGGCTGCCGCCATTCGCTGGTCGACGGGCTCAACCGCGCGCTCGACGTCATGATCGCCGGCAAAGTCGCGGTCATCTGCGGCTACGGCGATGTCGGCAAAGGCTGCGCGCAATCGCTCCGCGGCCAGGGCGCGCGTGTCGTCATCACCGAGATCGACCCGATTAATGCGCTCCAGGCGGCGATGGAAGGTTTCGAAGTGACCACGATCGAGGACACGTTAGGCCGGGGCGACATTTACGTCACTACCACGGGCAACGTCGACGTCATTACGCTCGCCCACATGGAGCGGATGAAGGATCAGGCGATCGTTTGCAACATCGGCCATTTCGACAATGAGATTCAGGTCGAGCCGCTGAACGAACGCAAAGACGTCCAGCGCACGAACATCAAGCCGCAGGTCGACAAGTATACCTTCCCGGATGGACACGAGATTTTCATGCTGGCCGAAGGCCGCCTGGTGAATCTCGGCTGCGCCACCGGGCATCCGAGTTTTGTTATGTCGAACTCCTTTTCCAACCAAGTGCTCGCGCAGCTCGATCTCTGGCGGAACAAGGACACTTACCAAATCGGCGTTTACGTCTTGTCGAAAAAACTCGACGAGGAAGTGGCGCGACTGCACTTGCAAAAGATTGGGATCAAACTCACTACGCTCACGAAAAAACAGGCGGATTATCTCGGCGTCGCGGTCGAAGGACCCTACAAATCCGAGCACTATCGCTATTGAGCGGGCGGGCTGGAACTGGGGGGAACGCGTCGCACGCCGAAGGCAAGGAAATGCGTGCTTTTTTTGCGCAAGTTAGTATTTTGGCGCATGCGATTGCCATTCCTTACACTCACAATTCTCCTCTCCGTCATAACCCTCGCCGCGCCCAGCTTCGGGGCGGGTGGCGACCAGCAAGAAAGCGAACTGGAGGCCGCGCGCCACCAGCGCGAACATCCGGCCCAGTCCGCGACGCCGCCTGTCGCGGTGGCACAGGCACCCTATAACCTTGGCCAGGCGATTTTTAACGGCACCTACAAATTCGGGAAGGCGAAGGCCAATCATGTCCCCGAAAAGGCGCATCGTCTTGGTATTCTGCAGGGCGGTTTGCCGGCGGCCGAGCAGAAGCACTTTCACCCTCAGGAGCTGGCCGGCCATTTGAACGACCGGGAGATGAACGCCCTCGAATATTATATCCAGGTAAAATTCGGAGCGTTCGTGACGGTCGCGCCCTCCTGGGCCAAAGAAGAACCGCCGATCAAAGTCAAGTAAGCGTCGCACCCTAACGACGAGCAACCGTTCCGCGGCGGAGAAAGAGCGTGCATCACTCGTGAGAGCCCAATATCTTAGACGAATGCGCCCGCTGTTCGTGAGACTGTCTGCGGTTGCGCTCGTAACAACCATTCCAGCACTCACCTTCGGCGGAATGGGATACACGACGCCGAAAATTACGTCTATCACGGAACCGAACGGTTTGCACGGCGAGAACCCGCCGGCGAATCCTGCGACCCACGTCGTTATCGCGCAGGCACCGTATAACCTTGGCCAGGCGATTTTTAACGGCACCTACAAATTCGGGAAAGCGAAGGTCAATCATGTCCCCGAAAAGGCGCATCGTCTTGGTATTCTGCAAGGCGGTTTGCCGGCGGGCGAGCAGAAGCACTTTCACCCTCAGGAGCTGGCCGGCCATTTGAACGACCGGGAGATGAACGCCCTCGAATATTATATCCAGGTAAAATTCGGAGTGTTCGTGACGGTCGCGCCCTCCTGGGCCAAAGAGGAACCGCCGATCAAAGTGATCAATTCCAAGTAAGCGTCCAACCCTGACGACTGCCACGCCGAGGAATCAATTCGGCGACAATTCCTCCTTGCCACTAGGGCGACGCAGGTAGGAAGAAAAAGAGCAGCGCGATGATGACGTAAACCGCGAGCAGCTGCACGCCTTCATACCAGTTGCTCTCGCCGTCACCGCTGATTTTTCCGACGATCCAGATCGAGAAAATAATCGAAGCAATCTCCGGCAGAGAAAATTCCAAATTCATCGGCCTTCCAAACCCGTAAGAGGCCAGCACGAGCACCGGCGTGACGAAAAGTGCCATTTGCAGGCTGGACCCGGTCGCGATCCCGAGACTGAGATCCATTTTGTTTTTCCAGGCGCTCCAGACCGCTGTCGAGTGCTCGGCAGCGTTCCCGACAAAGGCAATTACGACCACACCGACAAAGATTTCGGGCAAACCCAAAGTGCGCCGCGCTGCCTCGATGGATCCGACTAGGAACTCGCTCAGCCACGCCACGAATGCCGTTGCGATGGCGAGTGCAGTGACCGATTGCCAGAGTGGCCAGGGCGTCTCGTCGTCCTGTCCGGCCAGCGAACTCCCTTCGAAAAGCTCGCGATGGGTGACGAGGTGAAATAGAAGCGACAGAAAATAGGTCAAAAAAAGGACCAGGACGATGGCCACGGAAAGCCGGGCCTCGATCGTCGCCGTCCTTCCCGCCGAGGGTCCCGCCGCCGCCACGTGAAAGACGGTCGGGATAAGGAGCGCGATGCCCGCCAGCCCAAGTGAGGTCGCCGAAACGCGCGCCGCAGTTTGGTTGAAAGTCTGTTTCGGATGGCGCAACCCACCGACGAGAAGCGAAGCGCCGAGCACGAGCAAAAGGTTGCCAATGATCGAACCCGCGATCGACGCTTTGACAACGCCAGTGAGTCCTTTGCTCAGCGCGACCAGACCGATGATCAGTTCTGCCGCGTTCCCGAAAGTCGCGTTAAGCAAACCGCCGATGCCGGAACCGGAGCGCGCCGCCAGTTGCTCGGTCGCGCGACCCATCCAGCCGGCCAACGGCACGATCGCGATCGCCGCGACGAGGAAGAGAAGGGTTTCATTCCTCCACGCCGGCACGTAGCGCAGCGCGATCGCGACTGGCCCGGCAACAAGCAACAAATCGAGCAACGTTAGCGACCAACTGGATTTTCGCACGCGCGCCATGCATCATAGGAGCTTGGCCCGCCCCACCGCTCAAGAAACTTCGTCGTCCT
>DATMNS010000255.1:0-4502 GCA_035568735.1 Chthoniobacterales bacterium
AAGGCTCCGTTTGGTCAAGCACGCGGCATGCCGCTCGCGGCGGTTCAGTTTTCCCTCCCGACGGGGGCGACGCCAGCGGAGTGGAATGCCGCTCCCGCTTTATGCAGTGATGGAAGCTTGATCCGCGAGCACGTCAAGGGCGTGGCGAAGCTCATCCATGTCGAACGGCTTGGAAAGCAACAGGTCGACGCCGAGATCTTCGTAGGCGTGGACATTCTGCTCCGTGAGATGAGCCGAGAGGACGGCAATCTTGCCGCCGAAATTTTGCACACGCAGTTGGCGCACGAGTTCGAGACCCGTTAGCCGAGGCATACTGTGATCAGTCAGGACCACGTCGAACGGTCGCGGAGAAGCGGCGATTTTGGCGAGCGCCTCTTCGCCGTTCGCCGCGGTCGTCACCTTGCAGCGCGGCCCGCATAAGACCAGCGCCAGCAACTGAGCAACCGCGGTCTCGTCCTCGACAGCAAGGATTTTCACACGTTCCTTCATGTCTCGGCACTAAACTAGCAAGAGACGCGCCGCGGGCGGGCCGGCAACGATTTTTCCGGCGCGGCGGAACATTCTCCTGCGATTTTGGAAAAAGCCGCAAACCCTCGGTGCGATGACAGGGACGAGGACGCCCCTTCACCCGCTTTCCGTCGCGTGGCCTGCGAAACGCACACGATCGCGCGCTCCACTAAAATCGAATTTTCCCGACCTCCTCGGAGCGCCCCGCTCGGCCAGGCGATAAATCAGGCAAAATCGTTAAGGCACGCGCGCTCCGTCCCGCAGGTTGCGTCTCCGAATTTCCATCGCGACGAGAGCCACAATGGTCAGAATATCGCTTGTCAGGTGGGTCATTTTCACGCTCGCATACGTGGCCGGCGTGAGCGTCGGTTCGAGCAGGTCGCGCACCGGTTTCGGATTGGTCGTCGCGCCGCCACTGGCATCAAACTGCCGGATCGCATCGAGCAGGGCGAAACGCTGCGCCGTGACGTCCTTCATCGCGTCGAGGTTGTTGTAGGCGAAAAGTGCGAACAAGAGACAGACCAGCGCGGTGGTGACGGCAGCGCTCTGTTTGCGCAAGGATGAAAACGCCAGGAGACCGCCGACGATCAGGACATACAGATTCCAATATCCCTGCATCGCGTTCGAGCGATCGAAGTAAAGCTGAATCAATTCGTTGTAGTTCATGGCTGGGCGCGATCATGACGGTCGCCCCTCGCCCAAAGCGAGGCTAAACTTTCCGCCGATCAGATAAAAACAACCCGCGGCCAGGGCAAAGCCGCCGAGGATGTCGATCAGGTGATGCTGATGAGTGAGCAGGGGTGAAAGGCCGATCAAGACGAACCACGACATCACCGCCGAGCGCACGAACCCGCGCAAATGACGCGCGTAGGCATCGACCAAAAAAAGCAGCAACGCCGCGTGCAGTGACGGAAAAAGGTTGAACGGCGCGTCGAGCCCGCGAAACCAATCGAAGAGGAAGCCGAGCCATCCGTCTGCGTGCGGTCGCGGAAACGCGTAGCGCAAGGGGACGAACAAGAAAAAACAACCGGCCACGACGATGGCGACGGACACGCGCCAGACGAAAACCCGCAATTCCCGATCGGTCCGAAAAAGAAAGGGCGCCGCGATGAAAAACAGATCGATCGAGAGATAAGGGAGAATCATGAAGGGAACGAACGGGATCGCGCGTTCCCACCGAAAGTAGAGGACGCCGACATCGCTGCGTCGCGCCGTGATCCAGATGCAGCTCCCGTAAACCACCAGAAAGAGGACCGACAACCCCACGGAAGCCGCGAACGCCCTGATGCGCGAAACTGAGACGGGCGCTTTCAGGTGAGCGCGCGCCGCGCGAGCGTGACGCTGAACATTCCCCACCGATCAATTTCCATCGCGCATTTCTCGAAGCCGGCCGCGCGCACCAGTTCGTCGATCTCCGCCGTGGTGCGGCGCCGCATGATCCATCGTTCCCCCGCTCGATTGCGCAGGACACGGGCGATGAACTCCAACTGCGGATGCCAGGGCTGATTGGTATAAATCAAGTAGCCGCCGGGCTCGAGCACGGCGGCCAATCCGCCTAACGACTCGAGGACAGTGTCATTGGATGGGAACAATTCGTAAAGCCCGGAAATAATTCCGATCGTCGCGCGCGGTCTGAGCGCGGCGAGGGCCGCGCGGTCGAAGGCGTCCCCTTGCTCGACGGCGACATTTTCGAGGCCAAACTCCGCCGCCAGGGCGCGCGCCGCCTCGATATTCTCCAGCTCGTTGTCGCGCAGGGTTGCGCTGATCGGTATCTCCCGCAGGGCGCGCATCGTCTCCAGCACATAACGACCGGCGCCGGCCGCGATATCGAGAATGCGGACCGCCCGCCCGTCGGCGTGCAGTTTTTCGATCGCCTCGCACAATGCTTTTTCGAGGTTCACCTTGCGCTGCCGGATCCCGCGCCAGCCGATGCTGTTGAGATAGTTCGAGTCGATGAACTTTCCGAGCCGCGATGAACCTTGCGCCCGATTTTCGTAAACGTAATCGAGCGATCGCCCCGAATCGAACCCGCTCTGCCAGCCAAGATCGATGCCTTTGCTGAGACGCCCGCCGATCTTCAGCGCGGCCTTGATGGCGAGAAATTGCGGACCACCGCGCAACTTCAGTTTTTCATATTCCTCCCAGGTGTGGCCGTATTTGTCGGCCGCGCGGAGCGAGACCGCGAGCGGCGCCTGCGCGAAGCGCTCGACGATGAATTCGCGCAATCGCTCGATCACCTGCGCCCGGTCCTTTTCGTGAAAGATGGAATGATACATCGCCGGAAAAACGTGCATCCGCTTCAGCGGCGAGGAGAGGCGGTTGAAGAACTCCCGTTGCGCATCCAGACTAACGACCCAATCCCGGCCCGCGGCGAGCATGAGCGTCGGGACGTGGATCGCCCCGGCGTCCGCCAGCAGGCGTCGCGCGGTGTCGTGGAGGTCGAGCAATACATTGATTGCGATCTGGCGAAAAATAAGCGGATCGGCCGCGTAGCGGGCGGCCTCGATCGGATCGTGCGTCAACATCTTCGCCCGCACGTAGCTCGTCACCTGGCCCGCGCCGACGGTCCTCTGATGCAAGCGCAACGCCGGGATGGCGAGCGGAACGTAGAGCCGCACGTCGAACGCCGCCGTCGCCAAAATGAGCGCGCGAATCGGCGGCGCGTAATCGTGCACCCACGCGCCGACCGTGACCGCCGCGAGGCTGTGCGCGAGCACGATCATGTTTTCGCACGCGATGCCGTGCCGTTCCTCGATGTGCCTAACGAACGTCGCCACATCCTTGATCACGTCGGTCAGATCGCGCGCGGCGCCGCGTGCCCCGGGGGAGCGCCCGTGACCACGCGCGTCCCAGGCAAAGATCGCGACGTCTTCGAGGCCAAGCGCCTCGACCGTTTCCTGCCAGCGCCCAGAGTGCTCGTGGCCCCGATGGAAAAGGAAGAGCGCCTGCTCCGCCCGCTTCCCTTTCGGCAACCACGCCCGATAGAACAGCTCCGTGCCGTCCCAGCTCGTCATCGTTTGCTCAGCCGCTTCCATCGGCCTCTCCCAATCTCCTGACCGCACCCTGCAGCTCCGAGGCGATCGCGCAGAGATCGCTCTTCTCGAGGCTGCACGCTGCATAGTTGCGCGGTGCGCCGATTATCAGCCGCACTTTCGCCGGTCGCGGGAACCGTCGCCCCTTCGGCCAGGCGCGAAACGCGCCCTGCACCTGACAGGGCAGTACGTTCACGGCGCGTCCCGCCAGGAGCGCGCCGATGCCCGATTTGAACGGTTGGGTTTCGCCCGTCATCGACCTCGTCCCTTCCGGGAAAATGATGAGCACGGTCCCGGGTTGCGCGAGCAATTGCGCGCAGATGGCGAGATTCTCCCGCACCCGCATGCGCCGCCCGAAGGGCATCGCATTCATCACCACCGCGGCAAACCAGGTGCGCGGCAGGCCGCGAAAAAAGTAGTCCTCTGCCGCGACCGGAAAGGCGCGCGGCAGACGGCGCAAAGGCAGCGCCGCGAGCAGGCAAAGGGTGTCGAGATGGCTGGCGTGGTTTGCCACCAGGACGAACGATTCGTCGTTAGGCAAATTTTCCCGGCCAATGATCTCGAAGCGAAGGTAGATGCGGAGCAGGCCGCGAATAACCATCGCGAGCAGCGCGCGCAAACTGCTCACGAACCGGTCCGGTTCGCGCGGAAAGCGGCGCAGGCGCTCGACCGCCGTTCGCTCGAAAACGAGCGCGGACGCATAACCCCATCTTCTCATCGCAACGGATAATAGTGTCCGGCCATCGCCATGAACAGCGGCGCGACGAAAATCAGGCTGTCGATGCGATCGAGCACGCCGCCGTGGCCCGGAATGGCCGCGCCCCAATCCTTCGCCGCGAGATCACGCTTGATCACGCTGAGCGAAAGGTCGCCGAGCTGCCCGCCGACGCCGACGATCAGGCCGACGGCGAGCAGGTCCGCCGGCCCGAAGTGCGGGAACGTGAACCACAGCGCCCACGGCAG
>DATMNS010000256.1:0-3405 GCA_035568735.1 Chthoniobacterales bacterium
GTTCCACAAGGGCGGAGAGGCGGGATTGAGCAGTGCTGGTGGAAGCCACCGACGAGCATCGATTCTGCCGGCCGAAAGCGCAAACTTCGGACGAATAAGTGCCTAACGACGAGGGAGAAAACAATGCGACCGCCCGCGCACGCCCGATACTCAACTGCGCTTTCGCACCGTCGCGCGGATAGCAAATTGCGAAAGAGTGCGTCGCGAATTCCACGCCAGCCCGTTCACTTTGAACTGGAAGTAGGCCTTGGCAGACGTTTCGCTCTGCGAAGCGCGGAAAGGGGCGCCGGTCTGGATGCGATAGCCTCGCTCGCGCCTCCCAAAAGGGGGCGTCTAGGACACGGCCAGCTGGCGCAGCTTGCGAATCGCGCGCGGGATGATCTCGACCACCTTGTCCAGCTCCGCCTCGGTGTTGAAGCGGCCAAAGGAGAATCGAAGGCTGCTCCGGGCCCGCTCGTTCGTCAGGTGCATCGCCCGCAGGACGTGCGACGGCTGCACCGCGCCGGTGGTGCAGGATGAGCCTAACGAACAACAGACGCCTTCCCGGTCGAGCTGGAGCAGAATGGCCTGCGCATCGACGCCATTGAAAGCCAGGTTCGAGGTGTTCGGCAGCCGCGCGCCTGGGTCGCCGTTGACCGACACGTCGTCGAGCTCGGCGAGCAAGGTCGCCTCAAAGCGGTCGCGCAATGCGCGGACCCGCGTGTTTTCTTCCTCGAGGGTTGCGACCGCCAGTTCCGCCGCTTTCCCGAGCCCGACGATCGAAGCAACGTTATCGGTCCCGGCGCGCCGGCCGCCCTCCTGCGGGCCGCCGACGAGGAGCGGCTGGAAGCGCGACTTCCGACTGACATAGAGCGCGCCGACACCCTTGCACGCATGCAATTTATGGCCCGAGAGGGAGAGGAAATGGACCGGCAATTTCGTCAGGTCGATTGGCATTTTGCCGACCGCCTGCACCGCATCGGTGTGAAAGAAGACGCCTTTCGCGCGGCAAATTTCGGAAATCCTGGCGAGCGGAAAAATGTCACCGGTTTCATTGTTCGCCCACATGACCGAGACGACCGCGGTGTCGGGCCGGATGGCGGCTTCCAGCTCCGCCAGGTCGAGATGACCCCGCTCGTCGACCTCGACGATCGTCACGGAGCAACCGCGCCGAACGATCGCCTCGCAGTAGTTCAGGACGGCATTGTGCTCGACCGAGGTCGTCACCACATGGCGTCGTTCGGGCGACATCTGGAGCGCGGAGTGGAGCGCCGTGTTGTCCGACTCCGTCCCGCCGCTCGTGAAAACGACTTCGTTGGGCTGGCAGCCGAGCAAAGCCGCGACCTGTTGGTGGGCCCGCTCGGTCGCCGCCTTCACCTGCGCGCCAAAGCGATGTGAGCCCGACGGATTCCCGTAGTGCGTGGTCAGGAACGGCATCATTTCCTCCAGCACTTCCGGATCAATCCGGGTGCTCGAGTTATTATCGAGATAGATTACTTCACTTCCGGCGCTCATGGCCAAAGGTTACCGAGTTTCTCCGACGTCGCACCATCTACTCTTCCGCCCGCGGCTCATTCCCGGGATGGGTGGCGTGGTGATGCGAATAACGAAAATACAGGTTCCGGAGATAGATCGGCAATGGAAAAAGCGCACTCAAGACGCCGACTGAATCGCGGCGGTAAAACGCGAAGTAAATGAGCAAAAGGAGAGACCCGGCCGCGCTGCACTCCCAAAATCCGGCGGGAATGACGCTCTTGCGCGCGCGCTCGGAGGCAATCCACTGGATGATAAAGCGGGCGCCGAAAACGATGTTGCCCGCCCAACCGACAAATTTCCAGCCGTTGAGCGAAAGGCCGAGAAAGTTTCCATCGGCCAGGAATTGGAAGGTGTGCATAGAGGGGAAGGTTCCCTCAGGATGGCGCGGGCTGAAACAGCTATTTCCCTGGACTGTTCAGGCTTGGAATTTCGCTTAACGTTGCCGGCAATGGACTCCGTCTGGGACCAGGCCAATCCACACCTGCGCGACCTCGCGCTTTACCAACCGGGCAAACCGATCGAGGAAACCGCGCGCGAGTCAGGTCTGCGAGTCGACCAGATCGTCAAGCTGGCCTCGAACGAAAACCCGCTCGGCCCCTCGCCCCGCGCGCGGGCCGCCATGCAGGCTGCGCTCGCCGGCGCGAACCTTTACCCCGATGGCGGCGGCTTTTATCTGTGCGCGGCGCTGGCGGATAAACAGAAGGTCGCGCCGGAAAATATCATCCTCGGGAACGGGTCGAACGAAATCATCGAGTTTATCGGACACGCTTTTCTCCGGCCGGGGGCAGAGCTGGTGACCTCCGAAAACGCCTTCATCGCCTACCGGCTGGTGGCGTCCCTCTTCGGCGCCACCGCGATCGAAGTCCCAGACCGCGAATATCGCTTCGACCTCGAGGCCGTCCGGCAGGCGATCACCCCGCGCACCCGGCTGGTCTTCATCGCCAATCCAAACAACCCGACGGGAACACTCGTTAGGCAAGAGGCGATTGACGGTTTCATGGCCGGCCTGCCTAACGACGTCGTGGTTGTCTTCGATGAGGCTTATTTTGAGTATCTGGACGACGCGCCCGATACCCTGCGGTTGGTGCGCGAAGGTCGCAACGCCATCGTCCTGCGGACATTTTCCAAAATCCACGCGCTCGCCAATCTCCGAATCGGCTACGGCATGGCGCGCCCGGAATTGATCCGGGTGCTGCAAAAAGCCCGCGAGCCATTTAACACCAATGGCGTCGCCCAGGCCGGGGCCCTGGCGGCGCTGACCGATGAGGCACATCAGGCGGAATCGAAACGGATCACGGACGAAGGCCGGCGCTATCTGGAGGGAGAATTCACCGCCATGGGGCTGGCTTTCGTCCCCAGTGTCGCCAATTTCGTGCTCGTCAAAGTGGGCGATGGCAAAGCGGTTTTCAAAGCGCTCCTCCGCCACGGCGTGATCGTGCGCGCGTTGAGCGGTTACAAATTTCCCGAGTGGGTGCGCATCACCGTCGGAACGATGGAAGAGAATCGCACATGCATCGCCGCGCTGCGCGAGGTGCTGGCGGCATGATGCCAGATGAGACAACGGCGACCATCGCCGCGGTCTCGACGCCGCTGGGAGAAGGCGCCATTGCGCTCGTCAGGTTGTCCGGCCCGCAGGCGATCGCGGTCGCGGATCAGGTTTTTCGCAGCAAACAAAAGCCGTCGGCGGCCGGATCGCATTTGCAGCAATTCGGCGAGATCGTCGCGGAGGAGGAGCGGGTTATCGATCAGGTGATGCTCTCGGTCCATCGCGCGCCGGCGAGTTACACCGGCGAAGACGTGGTCGAGATCAGTTGCCACGGCGGCGTGCTGGTGACGGCGCGGGTTTGGGAAGCCTGCCTTCAGGCAGGCGCGCGCGCGGCCCGGCCGGGG
>DATMNS010000257.1:0-5142 GCA_035568735.1 Chthoniobacterales bacterium
GTGGACCAAGCGCGAAGTTTATTGCGTGAAATATCATCACCACAACAATGCGCGTTGCATTTTCAACTGTCGTTTCCCGAACTGGCGAAGCGCGAACTGTAGCCGGGTCGATGACCCAGCCCGCGGTTCCTCGAGGCTGTCATGAACTTGCGGGTTTGCGCGGCCAGCAAAATCCACGTCCTGTAGCCGTCACCCTGTGTGCGACGCGGGTGCGATGGTCAGCCCCCTTGCCGCGCGCATACCCCATGCTTCGCGCAGCGAAGCGGCTACAACTGCGCGGGCGCATGCTTTCCCGGCGCGTTCCACCCCTGTAGCCGTCGCCCTGTAGGCGACGCGAGTACGACGCGCCAACCGCCTTGCCACACACACGTACCGGCGCTTCGCACAGCGAAGCGGCCACAGCTCGTGGCCCGGCCGTGAAGTCCGGGACACGCACACTTAACGCTCTGTTGCAAAATGCATGACGGCCTCTAAACACGTGCACGCTACCGGGATCACCGATCCCGCCTACAACTGTGGCACACTGCCGGGAACAACGCCCCCGGCTACAGTGACGGTGAAGCGATACGTCGGCACCATCTGAGACACGTGCTTGAATTCCATCGGCTCGGTCCGTTCGAACTCGGCCTGCTTTTCCGCCGGGAGCATTTTGTAAAATGGCTCGCTCACCAGGATCTGCCATTTCCCGGCCCGATCGCAGAGGCGCGAGGCCAGGTTCACCGTGTGGCCGATGGCGGTAAAGTCGCGCCGGGTATCGGAACCGATCGACCCAACCACTGCGCGGCCCCGATGGATGCCGACGCCAAGGGCCAGCGGCCAGCCTTCCGCCTCGATCTCCCGCCGAATGGCTGCGACCAATTCCCGGGCGCAGGCGAACACTTTCTCGGCGGAACCTTCGCCGCCCAGAAAAACCGCCATCACCGCGTCGCCAATGAATTTGTCCACGTCGCCGCCGGCCGAGACGACCGCGTCCGCCTGGACCGCAAGGAGCCGGTTGAGCTCGCGCACGAGGAAGGAGGCTTCGCGCGTCTCGCACCAGCTGGTGAAGCCGCGCAGATCGGCAAAGAGCACGATCACCTCCTGTTCCATGCCGGCGAGCCATTGCGGATCCTTCCTGCTCCGGCGCACCGCCTCCGCAGTGAAGCGCGAGACATAGGGCAGGAGGGCGAGCTTTTCGCCTAACGAGATAATCATTTCGTTGAAGACGTCGCCCAGGTGTTGCAGTTCGTCGCCGGTCGTCACGCTCACCTGGACGTCATTTTCCCCGGCTTGGAATCGCCGAATGCCCGAAGAAAGTTTGTTTAGTCCGCGGGTGATGTTGCGGGCGAGGAGCAGGCCCGGAATCATCGCCACGCAAAACGCGCCGCAGCCGATCGCCAGCGCGAGCAAAAGTTCTTCCCGTTGGCGCGCGACGAATCGGCTGATTCGCGCGTCCGCCTCGACGATCGCAACGGGCTCCCCGGCCTGATTCAGGATCGGTCCGTAGCCGCTGATCCAGGTGCCATTTTCGTCCTCATACACGTCGCTGCTCGTCGGCAGGCGTGTTTTCCAAGCCTTGAGGAATTGGTCGCGATTGGCCTCCAGCAGAATGTAGGAAGTGCCAATGAACGTCTTCTTCTGCAACATCACGACGAATTCCGTTTCCAACGGGGAGGTCGCACCCACCGGGCGCAGGATGTACATTTCGTTTTCCGCAAGACCGTTGATCCGGCGGGATTGATCGAGAATTGCCCTCGCGCTTTGGAAGGCCGGCGAGGTAGCGTCGTTAGGCGCACGGATCGAGTTGATCTCCTCGCCATGCAGAGCGAGCGCGGTCGTCCCGGCCGCACCACGGACAAAGGCCTGGAATTCCTGCAGGAGTTGCGCGCGCCGGAAATGATAGTTGGTGCCGAGAATTGCTGCCACGACCAGCGCCGCCACGATCGCCATGGCGAAGGCGACCTTGGTGCGAAGCGAAAAACGATGAAATGGAACAACGGGCATGTCCGAAGTGCGGCGGGCGCGTCAACGATCACGCGTCTCCGGATTCTAAGTCGAGCAGGAACGTCGCATCCTGACAAGCGCGCCGTTGTCGCCGAGGACCAGCGCTCCCGGCTACAACTCCGGAATATTTTCCCGGGCGAAACGCAGCGCACGCGCCATCCAGACGAGTTCGTCGACGAATTTCTTGAGTCGGCCCACGTAGGCCGGGTCGGTGATATTTCCCGTCGCCGAATCGAACAACTTGCCGGCCGTCCCGAAGTAGACGTCCGAGAAGATCGTGACCAGGCCCAACTCGCGCAGAACCGGCAACAAACTTTGAATCATGCGGGCGCCGCCGAAGGGTCCGGCCGAGACGCCGCAGACGCCGACGGCTTTGTGAATGTATTCCTTCAAGTTGCTGTCGAGCACATGCTTGAGCAGGCCGGGAAAGCTGTGGTTGTACTCGGGCACGACAAGAATGAGTCCATCCGCGCGGCTGACCGTCGCGGAAAACTGCATGTCCTTGAGCGCCTCGCCCGCGTCCGCGATCGAGAGCCGGAGGTTGCGGATGTCGATCAATTCGGTCGTCATGTCGGGCCGCTGGGAAACCTCTTCGAAGACAAAACGGGCGGCGTGTTCGCTGATGCGACCCTGACGCGCGGTGCCGAGAATAACGGGAAGAAAGACGGGGCGGTTGATCGATTCCATAAGGGCTTGGTCGGCGCCGAAGGCAGAAACTTACACGCTGGCGTTGTAACCGGGACCGGTGCTCCAGGCAATCACTCAAAAAATCTGTCCTCCCATCGTGGAACGGCCGGGATCAACGACCCCGGCTAAAAACTAACGAAGGACGCCAAGCCGCGCAGATTCGATTGCGGGTCCGCTCCGCGCCGGGCTCGTCGTAGCCGGACGAAACAGTGCTGCGCCCACCACGCATGACGCAGCCCTGGGCGTGGAAGTGCAAGGCCTGCGGGCAGGCTGACGCATTCGCCGCCGGCTATTTTCTCAGCATCTTCTCAAGCACCACTTGATCGCGCAATACTCTCGCCTCTTCCGCTGGCACGTTCTCCGTTACCTGGCGCAGCATCCGCTCCTCGCAACGCTCAACGTCGCGACCGTCGCGCTCGGGGTCGCGCTCTACCTCGCGATCCAGATCGCCAACCAGAGCGCCAATCACGCTTTCGCCGCGAGCATCGACGTGGTGGCGGGCAAAGCGCAACTCGAAGTGAACGCACCCGCCGGGGATCTACCCGACGAACTACTCCCGAAGATCGCGCGGCAGTCGGGCGTCGCGGCGGCGACGCCCATCGTGAGGGGATTTGTTACTCTGCCCAGGTTTCCCGGTGAATACCTCGACCTGCTCGGAATCGACGTCTTCACGAACGAACCGTTTCGCACTTTCCAGCTGACGGATTTTCAAACGCAAACCTTCGACCTGCAGCAATGGCTGCGCGGCCCGCGGACGATCGCCCTGAGCGAAGAGTTCGCGCGGCGGCACCACCTGCGCGCGGGCGATGAGATCGCGGTGCAGAACAATGGGGCAACGAAATACCTGAAGATCGGATTCCTTCTCCGCCGCGACGATTCCGGGGCAGACCTCGATTCGCATTTTGCGGCGATCGACATCGGCTGGGCCCAGGAATTTCTGGGCCGGAGCGGAACGCTCGACTCGGTTTCGCTTCGCCTAACGAACAACGCGGATTCGAAAGCAGTCGCCGGCGAGCTGCGCAAAATCGTCCCGGCGGATGTCACCGTGGCGCCGCCGGCGCAGCGCGGCGAGGAGGTGGACAAAATGCTTTCCGGTTTCCAGCTCAACTTGCAGGCGATGAGCCTCGTCTCCCTCCTTGTGGGGATGTTCCTGGTCTACAATACGATCGAGGCCTCGGTCGTGCGACGACGGAACGAAATCGGGATTTTACGTTCGTTAGGCGCGACCCGCTCCGAGGTCCGCTGGCTCTTCCTCGGCGAAGCGATCGTCCTTGGACTGGTCGGGATCGCGCTTGGATTGGTCGGTGGATATTTCCTTGCTCGTGCGCTCGTCGGGACGGTCGCGGAGACGATTTCCTCACTCTATGTCCTGATCAGCGTACAAAACATCTCGATTGCACCCTGGATTTGGATGAGCGCCGTCCTGCTTGGATTGGCCTCGGTCTTCGTCGCCGCCTGGCTGCCGGCGCAAGCCGCGGCCACGACCGATCCGGTCCAGGCCCTGCATGGCGGCGCCCGAATCGAGCGTTCGGTGCACCTGTCTCGGCGCTGGATATTTGGCGGGCTGTTTTCGTTGCTCGTGTCGGTCCTGCTTTCTGTCCTCGCTCTTCAGACGGGTCCGCCCTGGCTAGGTTTCGGAGCGGCGTTTTTTGTCCTCGCCGGGTTTTCCCTGATGGCTCCTGAATTGATCGCGCGCTTCAGCCTGGCCGTGCGATCCGACTGGCAGCGGCGGATCGAGCCGCTCCTCGCCGCCCAGAATCTCGGTCGCGCGCTGCTCCGCAATTCCATCACCATTGCGTCGCTCGCGGCGGCCGTGGCGATGACCGTCGGCGTGGCGGTGATGGTTTTTTCATTGCGCCAGACCGTCACCTCCTGGATCGATCAAACCTTGATTGCCGACCTCTTCATTGGTCCGGCGGCGAATGAGATCGCCGGTCCAACATCGTTCATGCCACCGGAAGCGATTCGTTTTCTCGAAGCGGATCCGGCGGTGGAAGCGGTCGATACTTTCCGCGAAGTGGATCTGCCGTTTCGCGATCAGACGATTTCGGTCGGGGTGGTGCGGGGGACCAACCGGCGCAGTCTTCGTTTCTTGCACGGGAAAAACGACCAAATCATGCCCCGTTTTTACAGCGAGCAGTGTGTGCTCGTCTCGGAAAGCTTCGTCCGCCGCTATCAGGTGACGGACGGCGGGACGCTGAAGTTGCCGACGCCGTCCGGCATGGTGGCGTTCCCCATCGCCGGAGTCTTTTACGATTACGCCAGTGATCAGGGCACCGTCTTCCTGAGCGAAAGGAATTTCCAAAGACTCTGGCATGACGATCGGGTCAACAGCGTGGCGGTCTACCTGAAAAAGAACGCTTCGCCCGCGGCGATCGCGGACACATTTCGCCAGCGTTTCAGCCATCGCGGCGAGTTTTCGATCTACTCCAATCGGTCGTTGCGCACGCGAATTTTCGAAATCTTCGATCA
>DATMNS010000258.1:0-4758 GCA_035568735.1 Chthoniobacterales bacterium
CACTCGGCGCGCGATCATGACCACCGCGCCGCCCGAATTGGTCTTCGCCACGTGTCGCTGTGGCAGCTTTCGCCGCCTCGCTCAGCGCAGGCAGCGGCAGCCTAATGGCCAGGCTCTCCGCTTAACCTCGCGCCCGTGAACTCTTCCACACCGCTTCTCTCTTTCTGCATCCCGACGCGCAACCGGACCGGATTTCTCCGTGAATTTCTGGAGAGTGTCGCCGCGCAGATCACGCCCGAGGTGGAGGTCGTCATTTCCGATGACGGATCGACCGATGACACACCCGCGGTGATTGAATGTTTCCGCACGCGCATTCCGCAGCTCTTCGCGCGGCGGGTCGATCCTCCGCTGCGCTACGACCGCAACCTGCTCCACGTCGTCTCGCTGGCGCGCGGAAAATATTGCTGGCTGTTTGGGGACGACGACCGCCTCGAGCCCGGCGGACTTGCCGCGGTTCTGGAGGTGCTGAAGGTCGAACCAGACCCGGCTGGCCTAACGACCGACCGTGTTTCCTACGACAGCGCGCTGGCGAACAAGCTCCCGGTGCGCGCCTTGAAGCAGCAACAGAGCGCGCTTTTCCAAAACGCCGAGGAAGCTTTCCTGCGCTTGCTCGACCGCCTGGGGTTTCTTTCCTGCCAGATCGTCAACCGCGCTCTCTGGAACGAGATCGTTAGCCGAGAAAACCTCGAGCCCTATTTCACCGGCTACGTTCAGCTTTACGTCATCGCGCGCCTGCTCGTGCAGGCTCCAAACTGGCGGTTCCTCGCCCAGCCCTGCGTCGCCTTTCGCGCCGACAACGATTCCTTCCGCGCCCTCGGGCAACTGGGTCGCTTAAAAATGGATGTCTGCGGCTACGAGACGATCGTGGGCGACGTCTTCGGGCGAGACTCCCGGCTCTATCACGAAGCCATGGCCGAGGTCGCGCGCACTCATGCCCGACACCACATCGTAACGGCAAAGCGCGCCGGGGCGCCGTCCTCGTTTTTTTGGCAGGCGCTCAAGCTTTGCGTGCAACACTACGGGCGCTACGCCAGCTTTTGGCTGCAAACTTTTCCTGTCCTCATCATGCCGCGATCGATCATGCTCTTG
Source organism: Chthoniobacterales bacterium (assembly GCA_035568735.1). Taxonomy (GTDB): domain Bacteria; phylum Verrucomicrobiota; class Verrucomicrobiia; order Chthoniobacterales; family UBA10450; genus Palsa-1392. Next base: position 1,090 of record DATMNS010000258.1, read on the forward strand.
CTGCGCAGCTGGTACCAACGTTTACGCCCCTAACCGATGGACACGGCCATCGTGGGAGTCTGCTGCGATCCGCGGCAACGGCGCATTCTCGAAGTCACTTTTCCGTCCTGGCGCGAGTACGGAAAACGGCACGGCTTGCCCGTGATTATTCTTGAACGCTCGCATGCAGGCCAAGATTTCTATTGGAACAAACACCTCCTCTATCGTGTGCCGGAGCTGCGCGCGGCGCGGCGACTCCTCTTTCTCGATAACGACGTCTTCGTCAATCCAAACGCCCGGGCTCTGCTCGAAGAATGGGATTCGCCGTTGATCGGCGCGACCGCGGAGAGCACGCAGGCCGGCTGGTCGCCGGAATTCATCGCACGCTATTACGCTGAATATGCGGTCGATCAGTCTTCGCCGGTGGCAGACCTGCAAATCATCAACACCGGCGTCCTCGTAATCCCGCATGAACAGGCCGAATTTCTCGAGGGCGTCTACCAGCGCTGGCGACAGCGAAAGAACGCTCGGGAAAAGTCGGCGAAGTCGAAAGACCCGTTCGTTCACGCCGCCGATCAGCCGCACGTCTCCTACGCCCTTCAGGCGGAACACCGCTGCAAAGACTTCGGCCCGCGCTCCAACACGCTCTGGTGGCATTGGTATCGTCAACATGTTAGTTCCCGGCAAATGCCCTTTCTTCTCCGTTCCAAGGCGGCTGCCCTGACGCGCGACCGGATCCCGAGAGCGCTTTGGCGCGCTCTCTTTCGTCGGGAGCGCGCCACGTTCGCTCGCGGGCTGGCGAGCGCCGATTTCCTGCATGTCGCCGGCAGCAAATCCTCGCTTTTTCTGGGAGAGAATTACGGCCAGTGAACGCGATGTGGCTCACGCGGCTGCGAGTGCAGCTAAAGAGTGTGCTTCCCAGAGAATCGCTGCTCTATCGTCTTGGCCATCGTGGCTATCAACTCATCGTTAGGCTGTTGGATCGGTTCGGACGACACAACGCACCGCGTGAGATCACGGAAAACTCGATTTTTATCCGCGAAGAAGAGCTGCCGATGTGCTCGATTTTCCCGAAGGAAATCCTCGACTTGACGCTCGAACTTTTTCATCCGCGGTCAGTCCTGGATGTCGGCTGCGGGACCGGGATCAGCCTCGACTACTTCAAGAGCAAAGGAATTTCCGTCCGGGGTTTGGAAGGTTCGGCGTTGGCCATCTCCAAAGCCCGTAACGCCCCGCTGATCCTGCAACATGACTTGAACGAACCCATCAATCTCGAAGAAGGCTTTGATCTGGTTTGGTGTTTCGAGGTCGCCGAGCACATCCACCCGAGTTACGTCGGAGCATTGCTCGCCACCCTGACAAATCACGCCGAACGCATCGTTCTCTCCGCCGCGCGGCCCGGGCAAGGCGGCCTCGGTCACTTGAACGAGCAACCGCCCGATTACTGGATCGGGCGAATGCAAGAGCGCGGCTTCGCGCTCAGCCACGAAACCGGAAAATATCGCGAACTACCGGACCACTTCGCAGAAAACATCCTGATTTTTGAAAGGATCGATGGGCCTCGATAGCGACGGAACCAGGTTTCTCTTCGCCGCTCAGGCAGGCGGGGTTTCTTTTCGCAACACCGCCATGTTGGGGCGGCAGAATTTCTTTCCCGCGGTGGGTCCGCTGCAACAACTTCTCGATCTGCGCAAACCGGGATTATCAGCGGTCCAATTCCTTGCCGATTCCCATGGCTACGCAGAACACCTGTTCAGGTTTCTCGGCGCTGAGGAGGTCGTTTCGCTCGATAACTCCGATTACGAAGGCGCTGCGATCGTCACGGATTTGAATGCGCCGATCGCCGCGACGCTGAAAAACCGGTTCACCGCACTCCTGGACGGCGGTTGTCTTGAACATGTTTTCAATCTCCCCCAGGCGATCAAGAACAGCATGGAGATGTTGCGCGTTGGCGGCCACTTCCTCGCCATTACTCCAGCAAATAATTTTTGCGGTCATGGCTTCTACCAATTCAGTCCCGAACTCTTCTTTCGTGTTTTTTCGGAGCCAAACGGCTTTGCGATGCGCGCTGTCCTGACCAAGGAAAAGGAACGCTGGTTTCGCGTCATCGATCCGGAGGTTTTCCGCGGCCGGGTGGAAATACAAAACAACCGGCCCACCTATCTGTTTGTTCTGGCGAAGAAACTCGAAACTCGTGACGTCTTTGTGCAATCTCCGCAGCAAAGCGATTACGCGCGGCAGTGGGAGGGGAAGGCGAAGAAGAACATGCCGCTGCCCGCCGCAGTGCCATCTTTTTCGGCGAAGATGCGGGCAATTCTTCCCACGAAATGGAAGGAAGCCCTGCGACCTTTTGCCGCCAACATCTCGATCCGGCACCGGTATTCGTGTTATCAACCAATCGACGAGGTAAAGCTCCTCCGAGGCGAATTCACAATCGATTGATTCCAGGGAAATGAACTCGTTTTATCTCGTTAGGCAAAAATTGGCGATAGCTGCCACCACCGTCCGAGCCTGTTCTAATTTGCTGATCAACGCGCGAACGAGACTCGCTGTCGGCGCTCATATCCGAGCGTCTCTCCTGCCTCGCCGGGCACGGCCGAGGAAACGAGGAAAACAGACGTGACTGCGAAATTCCAAGAGTTCGAAAGCCTGACACATTGCCCGGGCTGCGGCAGCGACTGTGTCGGGAAAGCGCTCGAGCCCGACGTCGGACAATGCTGCAACTGCCGGCTCTACTTTCGCAATCCGCGCCCGACGCAGGCGGAGATTGCCCGCTCTTACAATACGGGCGGAACTTTCGACGCGTGGCAGGCAGAGGAACCGGCGCGCGCCGTGATGTGGGAACGACGTTTGGCGATCGTTCGACATTTTGCCGGCGGCGGCCGGCTGCTCGATGTCGGAACGGGCGATGGCCGGTTTCTCGCCACGGCGCGACCAGCCGGTTACGAGGTCGCGGGGACGGAAGTGTCGGAAGCGGGTGCCAGTTACGCCCGGGAGCGCGGCTTCGATGTTCGTCTCGGGCAGATCACCGAACTTGACTTGCCCTCGGAGAGTTTCGATCTGGCGACGATCTGGCACGTGCTCGAGCATGTACCCGATCCGGGCGCCGTCCTGCGCAAAGTGCATTCGCTGCTGCGTCCCGGTGGCATCCTGGTGGTGGCCGTGCCTAACGAGGAAAATTTTTTCATTCGGCGGCGCCTGGGCGCGGCGAAAAGCAGCCCTTTCGATCCGCTCAAGTTCGGCGGGGAGATCCATCTCACTTACTTCCGGCCGGGGACGTTGCGCTCCACGCTTCGCGCTGCGGCGTTCGAGGTGCGGGAGTTTGGGGTGGACGATGTTTATCACGTGCGCGACCTGAAGATGCGATTGAAGCTACCATTTCAACGGGCCCTGGCGCGGATGTTGAACTGGCATTTTGCGGTGGCGATGTATGCGGTTTGCCAGCGAAAATGAACGGCAATCGGGCACCGGCCAAGAGCTCATCGCTGGCCGATTGCAGCGCGCAGCAACCACCATGAATCTCTCCGCTCCGATGACGACCCTGCTCCACCGAATCGCCACCCGTATCTATGGCTCGGCTGTGGCCTGGTCCTTCGTTTTCACTGCCATCCGTGCCGGTGGAAACCTGCTCGTGCTGCCTCTGATGCTGCACAAGCTCACGCCCGACGATCTCGGTCTTTGGTATGTCTT
>DATMNS010000259.1:0-3397 GCA_035568735.1 Chthoniobacterales bacterium
CGCGCGGCCGGCATCCTTGATCACGTCACGCAGCGCTTTGCCCTCCTTTTTGAGATTGCGCCTAAAGTCGGTTCGGCCCGCGCCGAGAATGTAAACTGGTTCGTTCATGGCTACCTGAAACCTAGACTACGCCTGCTGCGCTGTCATCCCCACCAGTCTCGCCGGATCGGGGGCGTTGCCTTTGTGAAAAAGCCGGAAGAGGCGCGGTCCCACGCCGAGCGCACTAGCAACGTTACGTTTCTTAAAGTCGTTAACCTGCGAGTGGGCCCGCGGTTCGAGAACTAGGGGTTGCCGTCGAAACTGCTACCAAGTCAGTCGCTCGATTCCTCGAACGTGATCAAAGTGCGCGTTACGGCTGATAATCGGCAGGCCATGCTCACGGGCCAGCGCAGCGATCCAGATGTCGTTCGCTGGGATCGGTGTGCCGGCGCGTCTTAGCTCGGCGCGCAAGCGCGCGTAATAGGCCGCCGTGGCGAGTTCCACCCCGAGAACAATGTTCTCCGAAACCAGAAGTGCCAACCACTTCTGCAACTCCCGGCTGCGCCGCAAACCGGTTAGCCCGAAATCGTATTCACCAATCACGATCACCGGCAAATGGTGACGCTCGCGACCTGCGAGAGCTTGAATGATTCCGGCGTCCCCCATCGCCAGCGCGGAGACCGCATTGGTGTCGAGGATCATTTCCAATCGTTTGGGTCGATCGTCCGGAAGCCTGGCGCATTGATGATCGCATCCACCTCGCGCGCTGCTTTTTTCAGGGCCGGCGTCAGCTGCCCGAGCGCCACGCGCCAGCCGACCGCTTTCTGGCCGCGCGTCGCGCTGCCCAGCTTGTCGTGCAAAGCTTCCGTCACGAATTGCTTCAACGTCTGACCCTTCTGGGCAGCGGTCGCTTTGGCCTTGCGGAAAAGCGGCTCGGGAATCTCCAGCGTGGTTTTCACGAGCACGAGTCAACCATATTTATGGGTGCCTTGCAATTCCCGCGGCCGGGGCTCGACCCCACGGGCCAGCCATGGCATGACTGCACGAATATCAGGGCAAAGCGATTCTCGCCGCCAACGGGTTCAAGATTCCGCGCGGCCGGTCTGCCAACGCTGCCGATGAAGCCGTTGTCGCGGCGGGGGAACTCAAGGGCGAGGTCGTGATCAAGATTCAGGCTTGGACCACCGGGCGGGCCGGCATTGGCGGCGTGGCCTTCGCGAAGAAGCCGGAGGAAGCACGCGCCCACGCGGAGCGGATGCTGGCGATGAAAGTCGGCCAGGTTCCGGTCGAGATGGTGCTGGTGGAAGAGAAGATCGCGATCGAACGGGAGTTCTTTCTTTCCTTTGCGATCGACGACGCGGCCCGCGCGCCCGTCGTCATTTTTTCGGCGGGTGGCGGGACCGGAATCGAGGAGCGCGCGGCCGAGTCGGAATAAGATTGACGGCCCAACAAATTCGCGGCCCGATGGGAGCGATGAAAACAAAAACGTTATCCACCAGCGGCTGCATCGCCCTCCTTTGCGCTGCCCTGCTCAGCACCGCAACGGCGGCAGATCCAGCACTCGAAGAGAAAATTCGCGACCTCGACGCCGAATGGGCGGCAGCGGCCTCCGCCGGAAATGTCGACAAGACGGTTTCCTATTACGCCGCCAACGCCGTCGTTCTGCCGGCCAACGCACCGGTCGCAAATACGAAAGAGGCGATTCACGCGCAGTGGAAAAAAGATCTCGAAGGGATGGTCAGCGGAAGTTGGAAAGCGAACCGGGTGGAAGTCGCGGAGTCGGGCGACATGGCCTGGGTGAGCGGCACCTTCGACTGGGTCTCGAAAGACGCCAGCGGCAAGAAGGTGACGGATCACGGCAAATATCTCGAGGTCTTCCAGAAGCAGGCCGACGGGAGCTGGAAGTGCACCGCCGATTGCTGGAATTCCGATCTTTCCGCCACGCCCTAACGTCGCCATTTCACCCGCCGGGCGGCGGGAGTCAAGCAACCACGCCTAACGAGCATGAGTGATTTTGCTGAGCTCACCGCCTTCGCGAAGCGCTACGCAGAGGCGTGGTGCAGGCAGCATCCCGGGAACGTGGCGGCGTTCTTCGCCGAGAACGGATCGCTCCGCGTGAATGACGCAGCGCCTGCGATCGGACGCGCGGCGATCGCGGAAACCGCGCGAGGATTCATGCGCGCTTTCCCGGACATGATCGTGACGTTCGACAAGCTTGAGCGGCAAGGAGATCGAACCGCCTTTCACTGGACGTTAACCGGAACCAACACGGGACCGGGCGGCCTGGGAAAAAAGGTGCGCATCAGCGGCTATGAACTTTGGACGATCGACCAGAACGGATTGATCGCGGAGTCGAAAGGCCACTTCGATCATGCGGAATATGAACGCCAGCTCGAGCACGGAGCGGACGAGCCATGACAGCGGCATGAACCTCGCAGACCTCGCTAATCTCGGACAGGTCGTGGGAGCGATCGGCGTCATCATCACACTCGTTTACCTCGCTCTTCAAATTCGGGGCAGCACGAAGGTCGCGAGCGCTCAGGCGCGTCATTCTCTCTCCGAGTTCATCCTGCGCATTTCCATTTTTCGAGCCGAGCACGCCGATCGATTTGCCAAGCTTGAAAGCGGCGTGGAACTCACCGCGGGAGATCGTTACTTCCAATACTGGAGTCATGTCCAACTCCTCCTGCACGCCGAGACCTATTTTCATCATCACGAACTGGGACTCATGCCCCACACCCACTGGCGCGGGTATGCGCGCTACATGTCGGGCTACGTGGGATCGGCGGGATTCCGAGAAGTCTGGGACGATATTGGCCCCAGCTTCTCGGAAGATTTTGCCCGCTGGCTCAATGGGCTGATCGCCAGCCACTCGAGCGCCTGACCTACGCGGTCGCGTGATCGGCGACGGCCTGCGCGACTTCGAGCGTGCTGTTGTTCCCACCCTGTCGTAGGTCCGCACTTTGCCTCCCGCGATGACTTTCGCGATCGCCAGCGCCAAAATCGACAGCAACGCGGGCCACTCCAGTATTTCAACAGTCTCCTAGACTTGGGCAGATAGTTCCCGTAGTAGATTGCGCGTGCAGCGACGCGATCAAATCTCGATGCCAAGGCGAGCGGCGATCATCACGGCTCTCCGAACACCTGTTGGTCGGCATGCGGGCGCATTGGCGTCGGTGCGCCCCGACGATCTGGCCGCCCACATCATCAAGGCCGTCGTGGCGCGATCCGGCATCGACCCCGCATTGATCGAGGATGTCTACTTCGGCGCCACCAACCAAGCCGGCGAGGACAACCGCAACGTCGCGCGCATGGCCGCGCTGCTGGCGGGCCTCCCCGCGTCCGTGCCGGGTTCGACGGTGAATCGCCTCTGTGCGTCGGGGCTGGAAGCCGTCAACATCGCGGCGCGCATGATCGA
>DATMNS010000260.1:0-2549 GCA_035568735.1 Chthoniobacterales bacterium
AATCTCATCGCCGCGCAGGCGAAACAGCGGATCGATCTCACCGCCGAGAAAGCCTACACCCTTTCGCGGGGCACCCGGGCCATCCTGGCCAAACTCGATACCCCGGTGCAAATCCGTTTATATTGCACCCGGGATACGAAGACGATGCCGGTCACGCTCGCGAACTACGCTCAGCGGGTGGAGGATTTGCTCGGCGAATACAAGCAGGCTTCCAAGGGGAAAATCGAAGTCCAGCAGCTCGACCCGACGCCGGATTCCGACGCGGAAGATTCGGCGAAGCTCGATGGCGTGGACGCGCAGCCCTTGCGCGGCGGCGAGCGAGCTTATCTCGGCCTGAGCGTCAGCATGCTCGACCAGAAACAGGCCATCCCCCTGCTCACTCCGGACCGCGAGCGCCTCCTGGAATACGATATTTCGCGCGCCATCGCGCGCGTCATGGTCGCGAAAAAACCGGTCGTCGGCGTAATGAGCGCGCTCCCGGTGATGGGCGAGATGAATCCCATGATGATGATGCGCCGCGAACAAAACGAGTCGCGTCCGTGGGCCTTCATCAGCGAGCTGCAACGCGACTTCGACGTGAAGCAGGTCGAGCTCACGACCGATAAGATCCCGGACGAGATCAAGGTGATGATCGTGATTCACCCGAAAGGAATATCCGACGCCACGCAGTTCGCGCTCGACCAATTCGTCCTGCGCGGCGGCCAACTGGTCGCGTTTGTCGATCCGCTCTGCGCGCTCGATCGACAAGAGGCTTCAAACGGCGGATTGCCGCCGCCGAGCAGTTCGACGCTCGACAAATTGTTCAAGGCCTGGGGCGTGGACTTCCACGCGGGGCAGGTCGTCGCGGATCTCGAATTCGCCGCCAGCGTACGCGGAGAGCGTAACCCGACCATTCTCGCGCTGAACGAAACCGCAATGAACAAGGACGACGTGCTGACCGCCGACGCGGACAACGTGCTCATGGTCTTCAGCGGCGTGTTCACCGGCACGCCGGCGGCCGGTTTGACCAAGACGGACCTCATCAAGACCACGACGCGCTCGCAACTGATCGACTCGATGATGGCTTCCTTTGGCGCGACGCAGATCGCTAACGATTTCAAAGCCAGCGGGACGCAGTACCCGCTCGCGATCCGTTTGGCCGGTCGTTTCAAAACCGCATTCCCGGAGGGCAAACCGAAGCCGGCCCAGCCGGAACCAGCTCAGCCGAAGCCGGCAGAGAAACCTGCCGACGCAAACTTTCTGAAGGAGTCCACTCATCCAACCACCGTTGTCCTGGCGGGTGACGCCGACATGATCCAAAACGCGGTCGCAGTGCGCGAACTGCAGACGCTCGGCGGACAACCGCTCATCATTCCGGTGAATGGCAACCTCGGCTTCGCGCAGGGCGCCGTCGAGCAACTGGCCGGCGACAGCGACCTCATCGCGGTGCGCAGCCGCGCTTCACGGGAGCGCCCGTTCACTGTCGTCCAGAAAATGCAGGCGGATGCGGAAGCAAATTACCGCAGCAAAATCAAGGAACTCGAAACCAGCCTGGCCGACACCCAGCGCAAGATGAACGAGCTGCAACGGAGCAAGGACGCCGGGCAACGCTTCATTCTTTCCCCCGAACAACAGGAGGAGTTGACAAATTTCCGCAAGACCGAAGCTGATGTGAAAGCGCAGTTGAAAGAGATGCGGCGCAAACTGCGGGCTCAAATCGATTCGCTCGAGAATCGGATCAAGTGGATCAATATCGCGGGCATGCCGGTCGCGGTGATCCTCGTTGGATTCCTTCTTGCCGCCCTCAAGCGGCAGCGCGCCGGAGAATGAAAAGGAATCAGCTCGCCCTCATCCTCGTCCTGCTCGTCGCCCTCGGTGGCGCTGCCCTTTTTGTCCGCACCCGCGACTCCGCGTCCTGGAGCAACAGCGCGGCCGGGTCGAGTGAAAAGATTCTTTCGTTCTCGCTCAATGACGTTTCGCGGGTGACCATCAAAACCAGTGGAACCGAACTCAACCTGGTCAAGCAAGAGGGCACCTGGCGGGTGGCGGAGCGCGCTGAATACCCCGCCGATTTCGGAAAGGTGGCCGGCTTGATCCGCAAGCTCTGGGAATTGCGCGCCACGCAGGATGTCAAAGCCGGCCCTTCGCAGCTAGGGCGTCTGGAGCTACTCGAGCCCGGCAGCCCTTCGGACAGTGGCACGTTGATCGAGCTCAAGGACGGCAGCGCGAAAACAATGGGCTCGTTGTTGCTCGGGAAAAAGCAAAACCAAATGGCAAACCGGCCTTTCGGAGAAGTGTCGCTCTCGGTCGGGCGCTATGTCATGGCGCCCGCTCGCGCCGAACACGTCTACCTTGTGGCGGAGACCTTCGATGAGGTCCAGCCCAAACCCGAACTCTGGCTCAGCCGCGATTTTCTCAAGGTGGAAAATCCCGCATCCATCGCCCTCGCCGGAATTTCTCCGGGCCTGAATTGGAAAGTCTCGCGCCCGACCGCCGCCGGACCCTGGACGTTACTTGAGGCGAAACCCGGCGAAGAACTCGACAGCAAGAAGATCAACAGCCTCACCAGC
>DATMNS010000261.1:0-3649 GCA_035568735.1 Chthoniobacterales bacterium
TCATGCAGCAGACTTCGGTCGTTAACGAGCGGACGCAACCGATCCCGCGTCGAGCGCGGTGCGGAGGTGCGGGACGAGCCTTCGGCTAAATTCGACGGAATCTCCGGCGGAAAGATGCGACCATTCGGGACAAGTGAATCCGGCCAGCTCCGGGAAATCCTCGAAGTAAATGCCCGGCGCGGCGGTCTCCTTGAGGAGGCGATCCCAGGTCGGTCCTCGCGGGGTCGTCTGGTCTTCGAAGGCTTTGAGATCGCCGCTCACCGGATAGCGCACGAAGACGATTCGCCCGCCACGGGCACGCAATTTATCGACGAGTGCTTTCGTGTCGGCAAAGCGGGCTTCGAAGGCGGCCTGCATTTTTTTCGCGAAGACTTCCTGCGGGACAAAGCTCGGAGGTGGCGGCGGAGTGAAGAGCCGAGCCCAGCGATGCTTCACCCGTTCCTGCAATTCTCCCGGCCGCGCGCATTGTTCCACCATGCGGGCGCGGCGCTCGCGATCGAGCGAGCCAAAGTAGGGCGGAAGCGGCGGTGGCACCTGAGCGTTGGAGCGATTCGGAATCGGCAACCGACCGAGCAACGCGCCGAGGGTAAGGTCATCCTGCTTCATGCAGGCGCACCATTCTTCGAGATAGATGCCGAGATCGTGACTCGCTCGCTGGGCATACGTCTGGGTATGTGCGCGGCGCACCGATTTCTCGCTCCGGTTCATCGGAGGCGACCCCGATGGGGCAAAGAAGAGCCGCGGGACGACGCTGCAAAGAATGGTGCCGTGAAAACTTTGATCATTAATCAAGTCGGCCAGGACGGGAAACGCGGTGCTCCCGGGCTGAGCGAGTTGAATGGGGCGCTTGCCCAATCCTTCTTCGAGTTGGTCGAGGTCGGAGTCGAAGAGCGCGCGCGAGTCGCCCACGATGACAAGCGACTCCGGCTCGACGCGGCGGCGTGCTTCGGCCCAGAGATCGCCGGTATCGTTCAGGCTGGGCCCGTAGCCGAGCGAACGGCAATAGATTTCCCAGGCCGCGGTCGCCACGGCCAGGATCATCACGACACTGACCGTGATGCCGCGCCACGGCCGGGTAGGGATTACCCGCTCAAAATTGGAAGTAGATGAATGCATTGCTGTTTCCTTGGGTGAGCAGGATGGCCGCGGCCATCAACGTCCAGAGGCCGGTCAGGACCCAGACCGGCATGCGGTTGACGGCGGCTTCGATCGTCGTATCGCGGAGCGACCAATGAACCGCGATCATGAAAACGGTCACAACCCCGATCTGCAAAAGCTCGCGCGTGCTGAGGAGCGCGTCGCCGTGCGGATGTCCGCCGAACATGCCGCTCAGCATCCGTGCCGCGACCGTAAAATCGGAGGCGCGAAAGAACACCCACGCGACGCAAACCGCGAAGTAGGTGCCGAGACCGAGAAACAATCTTACCGACAGATGATTCGCCCAACCCGGCTCGCCGACGATGACTTTCGTCAGGCGCTCGAGCGCGAGATAGGAACCGTGGAGCAAACCCCAGACGACAAAGGTCCAGGCCGCGCCATGCCAGAGACCGCCGATGAACATCACGATCATGAGATTGACCATGGCGCGCGCGGCCCCGGCACGGTTGCCCCCGATCGGGATGTAAAGGTAATCGCGCAGGAAAGTAGAAAGCGAGATATGCCAGCGGCGCCAGAAATCCGAAAAACCGATCGCGGCATAGGGAAAACGGAAGTTGTCCTTTAGGTGAAACCCGAGACACAAGGCCGCGCCGATCGCGCAGATCGAGTAGCCGGCGAAATCGAAAAAGATCTGGCCCGCGAAGGCCATCACGCCCATCCACGAGTCGAGCGCAACGAGCGGCCCGCCATAACCAAAGATCGTATCGGCCGAGCCGGCGAGGAGCGTATCGGCGAGCACGACTTTTTCGAAAAGGCCTAACGTCATCAAGAGCAGGCCCCAGAAGAAACGGCCCTGCTGTGGTTTCGGCGGCGCCGCGAGTTGCGGGAGAAAATCACCCGCGCGCACGATTGGGCCGGCCACGAGTTGCGGAAAGAAGGAAACCGCGAGCACGAAATCGCGCAGGGAACGCGTCGGCTTCAACACCCCGCGATAAATGTCGAGCGTGTAGGAGAGCGAATGGAAGGTGTAGAACGAAATCCCGATCGGGAGAAAGAGATCGAGATGCGGCGGGTGGTAGGCGATCCCGCCGCGCGACAGAACCCACTGGAAATTCTCGAGGAGAAAATTCCCGTATTTGAAAAAACCGAGCATGCTCAGGTTGACCGCGACACTGATCACCAGCCAGACCTTGCGCGCTTCCGGGCGTTCCTGTTTCCCCATGATCCGGCCGAGATAAAAATCCATTGCCGTCGTGCCGAAGAGGAGTGCGGCGAAAGGCGGATTCCACGCGCCATAAAAAACGTAGCTCGCGACCACGAGCAGATTTTTGCGCGCCGGCCACGAGCGCATCGACCAATACGCGCTCACGACCACGACAAAAAAAACGACGAACGTCAGCGAGTTGAAGAGCACGCGCCCGCTTTATAGAGGCACGGACGAGGACGACAAGCAGAATTCACCGGTCTAGTTTGCCAGGAAGCGACGAATCGGAGATCAAGGCGGAGCGATGCCGCGCCGAGAGGCCCTCCCATTGCCTAACGGCCAACCGCTTCCCGCAGCGCAGTAGCTTCCGCCGCGACCTCGCGCAAGGCGGCGAGAAGTTGCGCGGAAGGTACGCGCAACGCTGCAGGTGGCGTCGCGCGCGCCGCTTCTTCGTGGTCGCCCAGACCGGAATCCTTCAGCTCGCGCAGGCGGGTCTGGATCAACTCGCGGATCGCGTCCGCGTTGTCGACCCCGCGAAAAAACGCGGTGTGCAGGCTTTGTGGCATCCCTTTGCGTTCGCGGCGCCTGGGGGCCGAACCGCCGGCGGTGTCGACCCGCAAATCGGCGATGCCGAGGAGGCGCTGGAGCGGACCCTGCGAGATCGAGATGTTCTGGATGTTGGCGAAGGTGATCGTCATTTCGCGCACGTGCACGATGCCTTCGCGCAGGCGCAGGCTGCGATCGGTCACGAGGTACCAGCGTTTCTCGAAATCGAGCCTAACGAGCGCGAGGGAAAGGAGCCGGCCGATGAAAAAAAAGAGGACGATGATTTGCGGAAGACCGACGACGAGGGCTCCGGGCAGCTTTTGTTGGGGCGCCTTGAAGAGCTCGACGATCGCCCCCATTTCCATCGTCACCAGGACGATGAACACGGCCGCCGTCTTCACGGCCCAGAGTCCGAGAAGATACCGGTAGTAATTGGGTGCAGCCCGAAAGCGCTGGGTGCGCGCTTCATCGCCCGGGGGCGGTTCCGGATCGCCCGGAATGCGCAGGACCTCTTCGCACCAGGTGCGGAAGGCCTTAAACATGACCTGTCGCCGGCGGCTTGCCTAACGACTCCCGGGTTTGGCGCAGCTCGTCGCGAATCGTCCGCAGGAGCGAAATCACTTCCGCGTTCGGATCCGCGCTCTCCTCGAGCGCGGCTGCCGTCTGCACGGGCGCTGCTTTCGCCGGCGCGTGATAACCACGCATCCGGGTGTAGAGAAAATCGCGGATCGCTTCGTACTCCTTGAATCCTTCGATCACAAGCTCCGCATCGGCCGAGCCGGACGCGGTCTGGATTTGGAT
>DATMNS010000262.1:0-3912 GCA_035568735.1 Chthoniobacterales bacterium
TTCAAAAACCACCACGTCACGCTCTCTCGTGGCGGCCACGATGCCCCCTTGCTCTACCGCGGCGCGACGGGCGAAGTGGAGGTCCTGAAGCCGCCCGGGATGGCCCTTGGAATTGACAGCGGAGACGTGTTCGATAGGATAACGGGCGACATTTCCGTCCCCCTCGAACGCGATGATTGCCTCGTGCTTTACACCGACGGCGTCACCGAGGCGCTCGATGCGAACGGAGATGAATTTGGCCCGGAGCGAATGATCCGATCCATCCGCGCCAGCGCGAGTGAAGGGGCGCAGGGGGTGATCACGCGCCTGACCAGCGATGTCCGCAATTTCGCGGGTAGCCATCCGCAGCATGATGACATCACTTTGATTGTAGTTCGAAAGACATGAAAAATTCCAAAACCGACCGCCGCCGCATTCCCGTCACCGGGGAGGCGATGCCTAACGACACCGCGGCCACGACTGCCGCGACCGGGCCGGACGCTCCGGACAATAACGACGACCCGACCGCCGGTTTGCAGGCCGATCTCGATCGCTTTCGCGACCTCGCGCTGCGCAGCCAGGCCGACTTCGACAACTTCAAGAAGCGTGCGACCCGCGAGAAGGAGGACGCCATCAAGTACGCCAATAGCTCGCTCCTCGAGCGCCTGATCGCGATCGTCGATAATTTCGAGCTCGGCCTCTCCGCCGCGAAAAGCGAAGGCGAAGAATCCCCCATCTATTCCGGCATGAACATGGTCTTGAAGCAGTTGACCGACTTCCTCGCCGAGAACGGCCTCCAGCCTATCGCGGCCGAGGGTGAAATGTTCGATCCCAACCTGCACGAAGCGATCGCGCACGAACCGAGTGACGGCGTGCCCGAAGGCGTGGTCTTGCGGCAGATGCGGCGCGGTTACCGCCTCAAGGATCGGCTCCTCCGGCCCTCCAGCGTCGTCGTGTCGAGCGGATCGGCAGCCTAGAAGTTCTTCTCTCGTGCCCGCGCTCGTGATCGTCATCGTGCTCGAAAACATTTTACAGATCGATTACGAGCACGCGTAAGAGCATGCGTAAGATTTCCTCATGACCACGAAGCGCGATTACTACGAAGTCTTGAGCGTCGAGCGCAGCGCCTCCGGCGAGGAGATCAAGCGTTCCTACCGCAAGCTCGCGGTTAAATTCCACCCCGACAAAAATCCGGACGACCCGCACGCGGAAGAGAAATTCAAGGAGCTTGGTGAAGCCTACGACGTCCTGATGGACGAGCAAAAACGCGCCGCCTACGATCGCTACGGACACGCCGCTTTTACCCAGGGTGGTCGCGCCGGCGGGTTCCACGATCCGTTCGATATCTTCCGCGAAGTCTTCAGCGGCGCGGGCGGCACGGGCGGCATTTTCGAGACCTTTTTCGGCGGCGGCGGCCAAGCCGGGCACGATGGCACGCAGCGCGGAAGCGATCTGCGCTACGACATGCAGATCACGCTTGAAGAAGCGGCCTTCGGCGTCGAAAAAGAAATCGAAGTGCGCAAGCTCGACACCTGCGACAAGTGCCGGGGGAGCGGGGCGGCGCCCGGCTCGCGCGCCGTCACCTGCACAACCTGTCGTGGGCGCGGCCAGGTGGTCAGCTCGCGCGGATTTTTCCAGGTCTCGCAGACCTGCCCGCGCTGCCGCGGCCTCGGCGAAGTGATTGAAAAACCGTGTGAAGTTTGCGACGGCGAGGGTCGGGTCGAAAAAACCAGCCGGATCAAAATCAAAATCCCCGCCGGCATCGCCCACGGTTCGCGCCTGCGCTCGACCCACAACGGCGAAGCGGGTGTGCGCGGCGGCGACCAGGGCGACCTCTACATCGTCGTCCACATCAAGGAACACCCGATTTTTCAGCGCGAGGACGACAATCTTTTCTGCGAGGTGCCGATCTCCTTCGCGACGGCGGCGCTGGGCGCGGAGGTGCCGGTGCCGACGCTGGAAGGGAAAGCGAGCCTGAAAGTTCCCGCCGGCACCCAGAGCGGACAGAGTTTCAAGCTGCGGGGCAAAGGCGTGGTCCAGGTGAACGGCCGCGAGCGCGGCGACCTCTACGCCCGCCTGCTGGTGGAAGTGCCGACCGATTTGAACGCCGAGCAGCGCCAGAAGCTGGAAGAATTCGCCGCGCTCTGCGGCGAGAATAACACCCCGCTGCACAAAAGCTTCTTCGAGCGCGCCAGGGAATTCTTCCGGTAAGGAAAAGGATGAACTAAGAGGGACGAGTTCCGCTTCTTCTTCTTTTTTCATGCACCGCTTTCACCTTGCCCCTAACGACTGGCCTTCGGCCACCCTCACCGGCTCCGAGGCGCACCACGCGCGCAGCGTCCTGCGCCTCCAACCGGGCGATCGGGTCGTCCTCTTCGATGGCTGCGGCCGCGAAGCGACCGCCGAGATCGCCGCGCTCGAGGCCACCGCCGTACTGGTGCGCATCCTGCACGAAGCGGTCTCCCCGCCGCTGCGCGCCCGGATCACGCTCGCCCAGGCCATTCCGAAGGGAAAGAACATGGATCTCATCGTGCAGAAAGCGGTCGAGATCGGCGCCGCCGAGATTTTTCCTCTCCTTTCCGCCCGCAGCGTGGTGCAGCTTGACCCGGAGAGCGCCGCGCAGAAGCAGGCCAAATGGCAGACCACCGCGCTCGAGGCCGCGAAACAATGCGGCCAGAACTGGCTCCCGCACGTGCACACTCCGCGCACGCCTAACGATTTCTTCCGCGAGATCGCATCCGGCGTCTCGCTCGCCGGTGGAGAGGCGGGCGTGTCGCCCGCCAATCCGCAGCGGGTCGCATCGTCGGACCAGCCACCTCCGCGCCTGGCACGGCCGTCGCTACCCTTTGACCTGCGGCTAGTCGGTTCGCTCCAGCCGGGCGCGTTGCACTTGAAAAGGATCCTGGCCGATTACGCACAGGCGCACGAAGGCGCGCGCCCGGCTAATGTTCTCATGCTCATCGGACCGGAAGGCGATTTCACGCCCGCGGAGATCGGGCTCGCGCGCTCGCACGGCTGCGCGCCGCTCACACTCGGCCCCATCATCCTGCGGGTGGAGACCGCCGCGATTTACTGCCTGAGCATTCTTTCCTACGAACTGCTATCGGAGCGTTAGGCAGTCGTTGCGCAACAAAAAACCCCGCACCGGCTGACGCGGGGTTTTTCGCAGGAGATAGAGATCCGTTAGGACCGCCTGCCGCGCAGGAAGCGCTGACCGCAAAGCAGAATGCCCACACCGAGGAGCACATAGATGGACGGCTCGGGAACCGCCGAGAAGGTGAAGTTGTCGACCGCAAGGCCGGCATCGGCCCCGGTGTCATCCGGGTCGGCCCAGCGCAGGTAAAACACGGATCCGTTCGGAATTGGCGTGGACGGCGTAAAGGTTCCGCCAATTCCCGCTACCCGATTCGCCAAAGCGTTTCCGTCGAGAAGACCCGCCGTAGCGGTATTGATTGGGCTGGTGAAATTGACGGCCGCCCCAAGCGAAACCCACGTCGTCCCGTCAAGACTCAGTTGCAGCGTCAAGACACTAGGAACGGTGGAACCACTGTTGCGCCACTGTTCACCATCGTAAGAAATACTGAACTGGCTGATTTGAGCTTGCGCGGCGGTCACGAGTCCCGAGACGACGATGGCAGCTAATCCGAGCCTCGTAAATAATTGCATTCTGACTTTTTCCGGTCTTTTGGCTTATTTGTCTCTCTGAGCGCGCCGATCATGTCAGCCCGCCGTCCGGTTGGCAATACTTTTCTTCCATTGATTTGAAGTTCCTATCGTCTTTGAGCAGCCGTTGCGGCGCCCCCGGGCAGGCGGCTAGTGTCGCGGAAGAACTGGCTTGGGCGCTTAACCACAAAAAAAGCGCCTCGGTTTCCCGAAGCGCTTTCTGAAAATGTTATTCTCGGTTGCCGCTTAGCGTCCCCGCCGCTGGCCGCC
>DATMNS010000263.1:0-9063 GCA_035568735.1 Chthoniobacterales bacterium
CCCCGGCAACCAGTTTTTTGGCGCGGACAGTTGGCCGGCCCCGCCAACCTGCCCCCAACCAAACCCTCTCGTGGCGGATTACCGCGTCTACATTTTGCTCAACGAGGTGGACCGACGCTACATCGGGCTGAGCGAAAACCCACTGCTCCGACTCCAGCAACACAACGCTGGTCTCTCGAAGTGGACCAGGAATAGAGGTCCGTGGCGGATCATTTGGCAAAGTCAGGAATTGTCGCTTACCGATGCGAGAAAAATTGGAAAACAAACTGAAGAGGCAGAAGGGCGGCCGAGGTGTCGATCACGTAATCGGATCGTCAGGCCCATAATCCCGCCTCGGAGGCGGGACCGCGCGTTCAAATCCGCCCCCGCAACCAGTTTTTTAGGACTGCGCCTCGGCGCCCACCCGCGGAGCCGACGAAATCTTTACGACTTCAATCTTGGCGGGTAATCCGGCGAGGGATTGCGCGCAAAGATGGCCAGCGAAGCCCGCGGCGAGCCAGCCGATGGTGGCCAGGCAATCCAATCGAGTGAAGCGATCAAACCTCACGAAACGGCATTAAATGGCCGCGGGCGATCCGGAGCAAGCTTGTTTGGCGCCCGCCGCGGTCGTTCGGCGTGGTTGCGTTTGCCCGCCGGTGCGCGTTTTCTCTTTTGTGGGGCCGCCGCAATCTCCGAAATCTGGCCGCATCCTTGTCGGCACCGCGAGCTGGTCGGATCCCGGTTTTGTTGAGCGCTGGTATCCGCCGAAGCTTCCGGCGGGCGATCGGTTGCCGTGGTACGCAGAGCATTTCGAGATGGTCGAAGTGAACTCGACCTTCTACGCCGTGCCTGAGGTTCGTCTCGTTGAGCGTTGGGTGCGCGCCACGCCTAACGAATTTGTTTTCGACGTCAAGTTGCACCGCTTGCTTTCCCGTCACGCCGCCACACTGAGGTCGCTCCCGCCCGCGCTCCAGCGCGTCGCGGAAGCTGACGCGGGAGGGAAGGTGAAGCTGACGGCGGACTTGGAGCGCGCGTTGCTTGAGCAGATCGTCGCGGCGATCGAGCCGTTGCGCGCCGCGCAGAAATTCGGCGCTTTTTTGCTGCAACTTTCGCCTGCCTTTTCGCCGCGGAAACATGATCTCGCGGAACTGGACGGCCTCCTGGCGCGGCTCGCTCCGTTAGGCGCGGTGGTGGAGTTGCGGAATCGCCATTGGACGGAGGATGGCCACCTGACGAAGACGCTGGAGTTCTTCCGGCGCCATCACACGACCTTCGCGCTGGTCGATGCGCCGGCTGAGGCGCATTTCACCATTATGCCGAGCGACCTCGATGCGGTGACGCGTCGCGCGCTGGCCTATTTGCGCCTCCACGGCCGCGACGCGCAGGCCTACCTGCGCGGCCGGACGGTGGCCGAACGCTTCTCCTACGATTACAGCGACGAAGAAATCGGCGCGGTCGCGGAGCGGGCGAAGAAGCTCGCGCGCGAGGCCGAGGCGGTGCACGTTGTTTTTAACAACAACGCCCTCGACTTCGCGCCGCATGCCGCCTTGCGCCTGCGCGCGGCGCTCGGGCAGATCACGAAAGGTCCGCCGCGAGAGGGGGATTTGTTTCGTTAGGCGAGCAAGACCATGGATCAACCACCTTCCAGCCAGCCCGGCGTCTGGGCACGACTCCGTCGTTCGGCCAGCGGGCTCCATTTTCGGCTCGTGACGATCGAGGACACGCCGCACTCGATTGCGCTCGGGGTGGCGATCGGAATCTTCTTTGGCTTCACCCCGCTCTGGAGTCTTAAGACGCTGCTTTCGATTGCGGTCGCGTGGGTCTGCAAGAGCAACAAGATCGCGGCCGCGATCAGCGTCCAGTTGCATGATCTCATCCTGCCCTTCATGCCGGCGATCTATCTTTGGGAGTACAAGTTTGGCTATTGGGCGATGCGCGGTCATCTGCCGCGGCGAGTGAATTTTCGCACCTTGGAATTTCGCGACTACGTGCACTGGGAGATGTTTTTTTCAGTCGGTCGGCCGCTCCTCATCGGATCGCTCATCATCGGGCTGCCCTCCGCGGCGCTCGTTTATGTTATTTGCCGCGCCCTGGTCACAAGTCATCGGGCGACGCGCGCTGAGCCGTAGAAGGCCCAGATTTTCGCGGCGACGGCACGGGAGTTGCATCATCTCAACGAAGTTGCCGGCTGCTGTCGTGGAGACGGAGGACGGTGATCTGCAAAGCCAAATTATGAAACCTCTTATCGCTATCGCCTCCAGCCTGTTGCTTTGTTCCTGCGCCGATATGGTCGTCACGAAGAGTGCCGTGTCGTCCTCGTCGGGTCGCGCCACCGTCGAGGCCAAGGATTTTGATCCAAAGGGCGGCGTGCATTATGAGACCTGCGGGGTGGGAGCGGCAAATCCGGCTGCGATTTACATCCGCCCATTTTGCATCGATTCCGCCATTTTCCGGGGCGATGAGGCCCCTTCTGATGGAGAAATGCCGATTCGCAAAGCGCTTGCTCCCGTCGCCTTTGCGAATGATTTGAGAGAAGAGCTGGGCAAGATGGCGCCGTCACTCGTTATCGCCGAGAACGAAGTTCCGACCATTGGCTGGCTGGTGGAAGGTCAGTTCGATCTCGTCGATGGGGGCGACCCGCTCGCTCGCTTCTTCTTCGGTCCATTTGGCGCGGGCCAATCGATGCTCGCCTTGCACGTCAAGGTGACCGAGGTGGCAACGCATCATGTTATTTATGAATTCGACATGGCCGGCGGAAGCCACGAGCAGGGGCCACTCGGCACGGTCCGCGCCAGCGGTTTGGGCAAAGCGACTCCCTTCGATCTGCGGAATGCGGCCGAGCGTGTGCTCGTGGCGCTCAGCTCGGATCCCTACCGTTACGGCGCGCGGGCGTCGCTTTCACTTCGTTAAGTGGAAAGCGCCCTTCAGAGCGCGCGGCGGATGATTGCGGTTGCCAAGCGAATCGCGCCAGTTAACATGCAGCGGTTTTGACCGCCGTGATCGTTTTCTCTCGCAAAATCCTGCTCCTCGCCGCGGTTCTGGCGCTTTTCTCGGGCGCACCGAGGGCCCTGCATGGGGCCGAGGCGACCATCACGGTCGACGCCAAAACCGGCTTGATTCTCGACAAGCTGCAGTCCGATAAGAAGCGCCAGGTCGGCAGCCTGACGAAAATCGCGACCGCGATGGTCGTCCTCGATTGGGCCGCGAAAGAAAGCGGCGATCTCGGGCAGGTGGCGGTCATTCCCGAAGCCGCCTTTGCCGGGACGAGCGAAAACAATGTCGGTTTTCAACCGGGCGACACGGTCACGCTACGCGACCTGCTCTACGCCGCGCTCGTGCAGTCGGACAACATCGCGGCCTACACCCTGGCCGATCACGTGGGCCAGGCGCTGCTGCGGCGCGTCCCGCCGAGCGGGGAGGCGGCGCGCGGCACCCCGGTCGATTATTTTGTTCTGCAGATGAACGCGCTCGCGCAGCATCTCGGGATGATGCGCACGCGTTTCCTCAACCCGAGCGGTCTCGACGCGAAAGAGAAGCCCTTCTCGACGGCCGCCGACATCGCCCGACTAACGAGATACGCGATGAACAATGCCGGTTTTCGTTTTTACGTCTCGCAGAAAGAACGCGGAATCGAAATCGGCCGCGGCGCAGGCCGGCTGCGTTATCTGCTGCGGAACACGAACGAACTGCTTGGTCGCGACGAGATCGATGGGGTCAAGACCGGTCGCACCCTGCGGGCCGGAGACTGCGTAGTGCTTTCCGCGGCCCGGCCGTCGGAAGTGGTGCAGCAGGGCGCGACCACGCTCGTCACTCCACGGCGCCTTATCGTGGTGGTGCTCGGTAGTCCCGATCGCTTTGCGGAAGGAGCGGCGCTGCTCGCCCGCGGCTGGTCGCTCTACGATCGTTGGGCGGCGGCCGGACGGCCCGTCTCACCCAAGACGACGCTTGGCGGCCCTAACGAGTAATGAAACCACGGATCGGCGTCCTGACGAGCGGCGGGGACTGCCCCGGGCTGAACGCGGTCTTGCGTGGCGTGGTCCTGGCGGCGGAAAAGCTGCGCTGGGAGGTGGTCGGGTTCAAGGATGGTTTCGAGGGTCTGCTCCCGCCCGGCCATTACATGATCCTCGACCGCGCCCGCACCGCCGGCATCACCCCGTTAGGCGGGACGATTATCGGGACGACGAATAAAGGGCATTTTGTGGCCAAGGTCGGCGCCGGCAATCGCGCGATCGTCGCGCGCGAAGTGATCGAGCAGGCGCGTTCCGTTCTCGGACATTTGCACGTCACCGCGCTGATCATCGTTGGTGGCGACGGCTCGATGACGACCGCCCTGCAGCTTCAGGGCGAGGGAATCAACTGCATCGGAGTTCCAAAAACGATCGACAACGATCTCGAGGCGACGGCGATGACTTTCGGGTTCGATTCCGCGGTCGCCTGCGTGGCCGACGCCCTCGACCGGTTGCACACCACCGCCACCAGCCACAAGCGCATCATGGTGCTCGAAGTGATGGGACGGCACGCGGGTTGGATCGCGCTGCACGGAGGGATCGCGGGCGGCGCCGATGCGATCTTGATCCCGGAGATTCCTTTCGATTACGAAAAGTTGGCGGATTTCATCAATCGGCGCGAGGCGGCGGGCAGTCGGAGTTCGATGGTGGTGGTCGCGGAAGGTGCCACGCCGAAAGACGGCCAGCAGGTTCTGCATCAGACGGAAGCGGGGGAGTATCGCTTTGGCGGGATTGGTGAGGTGGTGGCGCACGAACTTGCCGCCCGCACGGGCAAGGACACGCGCTGCTGCGTGCTTGGTCATCTCCAGCGCGGCGGCGCGCCGACCACGCTCGATCGCATTCTCGGGACGCGCTTCGGAGTCAAGGCGGTGCAGCTGATCAATGAGGGCCACTTCGGTTCGATGGTGAGCTACCAAAACTATCAGGTGCAGCACGTGCCGATCGCCGATGCCGTGAACCGGTTGCGTCTCGTCCAGACCTCGAGCCAGATGGTGGAGACAGCGCGCGACGTGGAGATTTCCTTCGGGGACTAAATGTAGCCGTATCCCTAGGGGAAACGCGGGACGATGGGTAGTTTCGCGGCAAAATTCTGCGAGCGATGTTTTTTCCCGCGTTTCGCAAAGCGAAGCGGCTACAGCCGCGCGACCTGCTCGACCGTCAACTCGTCGAGTCGCCTAACGACCAAATCCGCGGCGGCGAGTTGCTCGACCGGATGGGTCGTCGGCACGGCCACCACTTTCATGCGGGCGGCGTGGGCGGCTTCGATACCCACATGGGCATCTTCAAAAACGACGCAACGCTCCGCCGCCACTCCGAGCCGGGTGGCCGCTTTCTGGAAAACCTCCGGATTCGGTTTTCCATGCACCACGTCTTCGGCGGAAACGATTTCACGAAAAGCGACCTTCAGCCCGATGCGCTCGAGCACCGTGTCGATGTTCAGGCGCTGGGTGGACGATGCCACCGCGCAAGGGACGTCCGCGGCGCGCAGCCGCTCCAGCCACGCCACTACTCCCGGCAACGGCGCGATCTCGCTGCGCGCAACGATTTCGCGATAGAGCGCTTCTTTGCGATTCGTTAGGCGCGCAATCTCCGCGGGCTCCTTCGCCCAACCGTGAATCTCTTCGATGATCCGCGCGCTCTTCATCCCGAAGCCGCGGATGAAACTGTCCGCGGCGATTGTTTTTCCCAGCTCTTGCGCGAGACGACGCCAGCTCTGCTCATGCAGCCCGGCCGAGTCGATGATGACCCCGTCCCAGTCGAAGATCGCGCCGAAGAGCGGTGGCCCGCTCGCGCTCACGGCAGCCGCTGCAGCGCCGGCAGACCGTAATTTTTTTGCAAGGCGTCGGCTTCTGCCGCCACCTCGCTGGCCTCGAGCTCGAGTTGCTTCGGGTCGTCCGCCGTCTCGATCACGTGAAATCCGTTGACCGGCGTTTTTACCGCCTCGGCCAGGTCGCCTAACGAGTTGATGACTTTCCCGTTGACCTTCTTGACCACGAGGTAACTGAAGTCGTCGTAACCGATCGTGCTGTTGGCCGGCAGGACCTGGCTCAGGATGACCACGCGCCGCTTCCCTAGGGGGAAAAGTTCCGACTGAAACTTATCGAGATAAACGAAATCCTGCGGCGCGTCCTTCTGCCAGTTGGCGCCCCATTCCTTGAGGTATTGCCGCGAGAGCTCCTGGAAAATCAGGCCGCCGAGGACGTAGTAGGGCGGCGGGTCGTCGATGTTATAGGGCGGAACGACGTAATCCTCCTCCGCGCGGTGCTCGAGTTTGACGTTAATGGTAAGCGGTTTGCCCGCGCGTTGGACGTGCAGCGCGACGCTCTCGCCGACGTAGGCTTTCCCGGTGAGCAGGTTGCTGACCTCGAGCTTGCCGTAGAGCGCGTCGACGTAGTTTCCATTTTCATCCACTGCGTGGTCTCCGACCGCCGTCACGATGTCGCCTCGCTGGAGGCCTGCTTTGTCCGCCGGCTGCCCGGGTTCGACACTCGTAACGTAGATGCCGCCCGGCTTGCCGGTCGCACCGGCATAGGCGCGCAACTCCGGGTCGCGTGTCGGGAAAAAGGAAATGCCTAACGACGGAAAACCTTCGTACTTGGGGCCGCTCGCGTCCTTCAGGAAATGCGCGATGATCGGCGCGGGAATCGCGTCCAGCGTTTGCGAGCGCGGATCGAAGCGCAGGAGGAGCGCGGCCAGCTTGTTGTTTTTCACCAGCGGCACGGTGTAGCTGTTGTCGCGGTACTGCATCGGAATGCTCAGGCGATAGGTGAGAAAATCGCTGACATCGGCCGGGTAGCGGGTCACGCCGATCGTGGTCACGATTCCCTCCGTCACGACCAGCGTGCCGGTCGCTTCCAGTTGCCAGGCCGCGAGGCGATCGCCGACCACGGTGTCGAGCGCGAGATCGAGCGGCTGCAAACCGTTGAGAAATTTCTTATCGCTCGGCTCGAGCAGGGCAAGGTTCGCTTCGTAATCGACCACCACCACATTGGCCGCGGTTTTCTCGCCCGATTCCGCGCGTTCCAGCTCGACGTAATTTTGGTTCTCGACCAGGTCGGCGGTCACCAGCACCCGGTCATGCGCCAGGACGGCGCCGAGCGCGCGCTTGGAAAACGGCGCCTTCTTTTGCCACGGTCGAAAGTAGTCGAACGGTTGCCCGGTCACGTTAACTCGGACGAGCGAGACCTCCTTGGCCTGAACCGCCGCTTGCGCCGCCATCGGGGGCAAGGTTTTCACGGGGACCGGCGCCTTCTTCGCCTCAGCCGGCGCGAACGCGGCGAGCAGCGCAATCAGGAAAAGAGCAGTGGTGCGCATGATCAACTGTTGGTTTGCGCGGCCACCGCGGGTTTGGCGGGGGGCTGTTCATCGAGCTGTTGTTCCTGGAAAACGTTGTAGCGCGTCTTGATCCGTTCGCGCGCCGCCTCCACTTGCTTCGGGTCGAGGACGAGAGGCGGACCGTCGCCGACCATCTTCACGACAAAGCGGTCAGCCGGTTGCTCAAAAGCCCGGGCCAAATCCTGTAGCGTCCCGATCTTCTGGCCGTTGATTTCATCCACGATGCTGGACCGAAACGGCAGCAGATAGGTATTGATCGGATCGGGAAGAATATTCGTGAGGATGATGACCTCGGGGTGCTGCAAATAAATCTGCTCGGTCACGAAGAAATCGAAAAAGTGTCGCACCCGCAGGTCGCCGATGCGGTAGGCCTCGAGCAGATCGAGCGACATCGGTTGAAAGAGGAGTCCGCCGTAAAGGACGTAGCGCGGGCGAATATCGTAGCTGTGCCCCTGCATGAAATAAGGCCAAACCGAGCCTAACGTGATCACCACGCTCATCGGCTGCTGGTTGCGCCAGAGATCGAGCTTCACCGTGTCGCCCTTGAATTTCCGCTCGACCACCTCGGGCATCTGCACCCGTTCGCCCTCGTATTCGACAAACGCGTCGCTTGCGATCGGATACCCATCGATCGAAAGGAGCACGTCGCCCGACTTCAGCAGTTTGCCGCACGGACCGGCGTCAATAACCGTGCCAACGAGCACGCCGCGGTCGTCATCTTTCAACCCGAGATAGTGGCGCTGGGCGGGATTTTGCAACTTCAAGTAGGTGATCCCGAGATCGACGTAGCGATCGTAGTGGCCGTCCTCGATGTCTTTCAGAAAGCGCCGGATCACCGGGGTCGGGATCATGTAAGCGACGCCCTGGGCGATGTCGCCGCTGTAGCCCTGGAAAGCGACGCCGACCACTTTGCCCGTCTGCATCACCGGGCCGCCGCTGTTGCCGGGATTGATCTGCGCGCTGATCTGAACCGCGAGGTGCGAATCGATCGCCGAGTGAGTGTAGAGATTGAAGTCGATCCGCGAAACGATCCCGGTCGTGACCGACATGCGTTCGCCGCCGATCGGATAACCGTAAGCCGAGACCGTCGATTCGAGCGCCGGGATGCCGCCGAAGCTGAGCGGCTTCATGCCTTTCCAGAAATTCGGCGCGGCCACCTGCACCGTCGCGAGATCGCAATCGTGCGCCACGAACTGCACCGTCGCGGGATACTTATTCGGATCGCCCTCGCGCTCGACCGTGAGGTAGCGGCTATTGCTCACCACGTGGGCGTTGGTCAGGATGCGCTGGCCGTCGATCACGAACCCGGCGCCGACCCCGCGCCCGATCGAGCCCGAGTTCCACGGCGCGCGATAATCGGGCGACACCTCGGTCGAGGTGATGCGGACGAGGCTGTTTTGGATCTGGCCGTTGGGCTGTCCGTGCGCCTCCACGACGAGGAAGAGCGCGAGCGCGCAGATGAGAAAGCGGAAGCGGTGCATCAGGAAAAGAGCGGGAAGATCAAACAGAAGAGCGCGGCTGTAAAACGACAATCGAAGCGTTAGATGGCCGGAAGCCAAAAACGTTCAGAGCAGGTGCAGTGCCGGGATAATTTGTAGCGGGGGGCGGTGACACCGCGAGGAGACGCCATGACAATGCAGATGCCGAACGAATGGGATCGCACGCGTGGCCGTTGCATCGAGCAAGGGACAAGAAGGGAGCTGTAGCCGCTTCGCTGCGCGAAGCGCGGAAGAGAGACCGG
>DATMNS010000264.1:0-16863 GCA_035568735.1 Chthoniobacterales bacterium
GCCGAGGATAAAGCCGCCGATCATGACGTTGTTGGCGGTTTCGACAGGGCCGCGGGTGCTGATGTTGCCGAGCACGGAATTGGTCGTGCCGTCGTCGAGATCGTAGGCTTCAACCAAGGCTACTCCGGTAGTGTCGCCCACGCCGCGCACGATGGCCGTATACTCACCCGGATTGAGGGTTTCGACGAGAGCGGACTCGAGGTTGTTAGTCGGTGCCAGGTTATGGTCGGTGAGGACCATCTGGTCGGCCGTGCTGTTATCCATCCAGTTGTCGTTTGTCGCCACGATCGCTCCGGTGGAATCATGCAACTCGAGGAAGGGGTCGGCGAGCACGCCGGGGACGCCCGAGACCATCAGGGACGGGCCGATCGCGCGTAGGACGACCAGCTTTGGATCCGTGCCGGTAATGATGAAGCCGCCGATGAGGACATTGTCGCCCGTCCCGACGTTGAGACGGGTGGAGATATTCAAGGGCTGCGAGGGAGGCTCGATCGTTGCGGCCGTCGGATTGAGCTGGAAATCGATCTGCTGGATGCTCAGATCCAAAGCGCCCGGAGCGGCGGCCAACGTCGCCGCGGCTCCGGTACCGAAGTCCAGTTCCAGCTTGCCGGAGAAGGTACCGCTCGTAGCGACGGGAAAAGTTATCGGAGCCTGGAACGTTCCTTCATACTTATGCAGGCCCGGCATCAGGGTGCCATTGGCGCTAAAATTCACCGGGTTGCCCAGAACGGTCGCCGTGCCAGAAATGACGTAAGCGACCGCAGTCGGGATGTTCAGATCGACCGTGAAGCTGTAGGCGACGGACAAAATATCACCCGCGTCCGCCGAATAGTCGCCACCGATATCGACGGTGACGGCCGGGGTCGCGCCCGGTGTGACGGTCGCTCCGCCGATCAGGTGGACCAGGCCACCCTCCACCGTGGTGTCGAGCTGAATGGTATTGTTGGTAAATGCGGCGTCCGGCGTAAAGGTCGGACCCGACGTGACGGTGAGCATACCGGCCTTTGCCGGACTGGCCATTGCGAGGAATGCTGCGACGGCAGCGCCAAGTGAGGATACTGCGAATTTTTTCATAATTTGATGAGTGATTGGTTTGCGTTCTTTTTCTTTTCCGGGGAATGCGTCAAAATATGATTCGCGTCTGCGCGCGTGGACGGACGCCGGGGAGTTCCGGCACGTTATTGGATCGTCCAAGTGGCCCGCTGGCTGCTCCCTTTCAGGGCATGAAGATGTTTCTCCTCATTGTGCTCAGTGTCACCGCGCTCTTTATCTGGCAGCGTCACGGCGGCAGCGATGCCGCGCCTGAGAGTAAGCCGGCGACCGCGACCGCTGCCGCATCAGCCACGCCGCGACCCGTGTATGAACATGATTGGGCCAAGCACTCCCTCGATCGCGCGCAGGAAGTGGCGAATCAAGTGCGGGAGACGCGCAAGCAAAACGAGCAGCCGTAGGAATTTGAATCGTTGATCGTGGGGACGGCTGAACGGCTCCTTGCACGACCGTCTTGACGTTTTGATGATTCCCGCTTCCAAAGCTGGCGACAGGAGTTGCCCGGCGGTTGCGGTCTCCCGAATGGCGGAGCAGCTTCGCGCGTGAACTCACCGCTCTTCCGGATCGCCGCGGCACTTTGTTTTCTAGCGGTGGCGCTGGGCGCGTTCGGCGCGCACGCGCTCAAGGGAACGCTGGCGGCCAACGCCATGACCGACGTCTGGAACAAGGCGGTGCTCTACCATTTCGTGCACGCGCTCGCCCTCCTCGTCCTCGCCTCTTTGCCGGCCGCGAGTCGCGCGCCGGCGGCGTTCTTTCTCAGTGGGATTGTTCTCTTCAGCGGCAGCCTTTACTTCCTTGCCCTAACGAATATAAGATGGCTCGGCGCGATCACCCCGCTCGGCGGGCTTTGTTTTCTCGCGGGCTGGTTGAGCCTCGTCATTTGGCCCCCGCGATAGACCCGAAACATATGAAGTGGTTGAAAATCTTGTCGAGGGCCATGTGGAGGGCGGCCGCGGTCATTCCAATCTCGACAATTGAATTTCACCGCATTTGTTTCGTTTATTCCAACATAATCAGCGACGATAATTACTCGGTAGAAAAATTCGCTGTATCGTATCCCTCCCCTGCAGCCGCCGCCTGGGGCCGCCGCCGTTATGCCCCTTGGCGGGACTGAACATTTGCGGGAAGAAATTCGATTCGTTCGTTCCAGCACGTTGTCCGGACGCGCACCGGGCTTTCCCGCTGCTTCGCACTCTGCTATTCTACCCGCCTAACCAATGCTGGCCTTCGCTGAAACCGAACAATCGGCCGCCACGATCGCGGTTTTTATCGTGACGTTCCTCGGCACCCTCGCGCTCGGGCGGCTCCTCAAGCGGCGGGCCGGCGTTCCCTTTGGGATTTTCTTTCAGCTCTTTGCACTCACTCTTGCTTTCTATACGGCGGCCTGGGTCTACGGGCTCGAACTGCAATGGCGCAACCACGCGGGCGCGGCGCTCGTCCTCCTGAGCACGGCGGTGGTGATCGCGCTGGTCGATCGTTATCTCTGGGATCTTTACTTCGAGCAAGGCCGCCAGACCGTGATTCCGAAGTTCCTCCGCGACCTGGTTGCGGGAGTCATTTTCCTTATCGCCCTCCTCCTGGTCTTGAGTGTCGGCTATCACGCGCAGAGCCAGTTGACGTGGCTCCTCTCGGGCTCGGGCCTGGCTGCCATCATCCTCGCTTTTGCGACCCAAAATCTCCTCGGCGGCGTGATCGCCGGCATGTCGGTGCAGATCAACAAGCCCTACAAAGTGGGCGATTGGCTTCAGGTCGGGGAGCGCTTTGCCGAGGTCATGGAGATCAACTGGCGGTCGAGCCGGCTGCGGACCAACGATAACATTTACCTCGATATTCCGAATAACGAGATCGTTCGCACGACCATCGTTAACCTTCATTATCCGACGAATCTGCACGCCATGCGCGTCCGGGTAGGGATCGATTACAACGTCCCGCCAAATCGGGTCAAGGACGCGCTTTTTCACGCGGCCATGAGCGCGAAGAACGTGCTCCAGGATCCACCGGTAAGGATCTTCCTGGTCGAGTTCAGCGAATACTCCATTATCTACGAAATCAAATTTTACATGAGTGATCATTCCAAGATCAACGAGACCAACGACTCGGTTCGCACCAATGTCTGGTACGAACTCAAGCGGCAGAACATCACCATCCCGTTCCCGATTCGGACGCTCGAAGTCAACCGCAAGGCCGTGCCGAAGCCCCACGAACAGCATGGACGAGCGCGCACCATCCTCGAGGGAGAGCCGCTCTTCGCTTCTCTCACCGAAGCGCAGCTCGATGGCCTGATCCGCGCTTCCCGCACGTTGCGTTTCGGACGCGGGGAAAAGGTGATCGACCAAGGTGCGGAGGGGTCGTCGATGTTTGTGCTTTTGCACGGGACGGCGCACGTCTCGGTCGCGCAAAATGGAGCGATGATTCGCGTTGGATCGCTGCGGATGGGCGATTCGTTTGGCGAAATGTCCCTGCTCACAGGGGAGCGGCGCTCGGCGACAGTTCGCGCGGAGGACGACTGCGAAGTGCTGGAGATCAGCAAGCCGGCGATGGCGGCGTTGCTGCATGACGCTCCCGAATGCGTGGCACAGCTCAGCGAACTCCTCGCGGCGCGCAAGATGGAGACGGAAGGCTTGCTCAAAGACGCCCACGAAAGCCCGGCCGCGGAAACAAGAAAACGGGAATATCGAGCGACCTTCCTGCGGCGCGTGCGCTCTGTTTTCGAGCTGTAGAGGCTGCCCTCTGGGTGGCGCGGGCGAGGCTTGCTCTGAGAGCGAGGAAATCCGCGGGCGTTCCGGCGCGTCGCAGAGCGAAGCGTCTACAGCGGGCATCAAAGCGTTTGCCACCCTAGAAAACCCTTCTAAAGTCCAGCACTCTTTAGTCCGGCCCGATCTATGACTCTATTAGCCCTGTCCTTTCTCAGCTCCGGCGTCTCGCTTTCCATGCTTTGCGCGGTGGCCGGCCTCGTCTTCGCTTTTTTTCTGATCTTCTCGGTGATCAAGGCCTCCCCTGGAAACGCCCGCATGCAGGAAATCGCTGGCGCCATCCAGGAAGGCGCGAAGGCCTATCTCAACCGGCAGGTCATGACCATCAGTGCGATCGCCGTGATCATTTTCATCCTCCTTTTCATCTGGAAAGACCACGCCACGGCCGTCGGTTTCGTCGTCGGCGCCGCCTGCTCGCTTTCGGCCGGCTTTATCGGAATGCGGATCGCGGTGCTCGCCAATACCCGGACCACGCAGGCGGCGACGACGTCGCGGACGGCTGCGCTACGAATCGCGTTTAACGGTGGCGCGGTGACCGGTTTGCTGGTCGTTGGTCTGGCCCTGCTCTCGGTCGGAATTTTCTACACCGTCGCCGAGAACATGATCGGCCACGACCTCGCGGTGAAGAGCCTCATTGGCCTGGCGCTAGGGGCGAGTCTGATCAGCGTCTTCGCCCGACTGGGTGGCGGCATTTACACCAAGGCGGCCGATGTCGGCGCGGATCTCGTCGGCAAGATCGAAAACACACTCGATGAAGATGATCCGCGTAATCCGGCGACAATCGCCGATAATGTGGGCGACAATGTCGGCGATTGCGCGGGCATGGCGGCCGATGTTTTCGAGACTTACGCGGTCAGTTTAATCGGTGCCATCCTGGTCGGCGCATTGACTCTCGCGTCGACCCCGGCGGCGATCATTTATCCGTTCGTCCTCGGAGGGATCTCGGTCCTGGGCGCAATTTGCGGCATTCTTTATGTCAACGTCAGCGGAGGCAAACCGGGCAACGTCCTGATGGGCGGAGTGATGGCGAGTGCTCTTGTCTCAGCCGTTCTTTTCTGGCCGGCGACCCACCTTCTTTTTCCGGAAGGCGTCGTGATCGCAAACGTTGCGCGCTCCGCGAACGATCTTTATTTTGCCTCGCTTGTCGGCTTGCTCATGACCGGCATCGTGGTCGTGATCACGAATTATTACACCTCGATGAACTGCGGTCCGGTTCGCAAGATCGCGAAGGCCTCTGAGACCGGTCACGCGACCAATATCATTGCCGGGCTCGCGCTCGGACAACACGCGACCGCGCTGCCGGTTGGTTTTATCGGTCTCGCGATCCTCTTTAGTTTCCATTTTGCCGGCCTTTACGGGATCGCGATCGCGGTCATGAGCATGCTTTCGATGGCGGGCATCATTATCTCACTCGACGCCTTCGGTCCGATCACCGATAACGCGGGCGGCATCGCGGTGATGAGTCACCTGCCGAAGGAAATACGCGGCGTGACCGATGAGCTGGACGCCGTCGGCAACACGATGAAAGCGGTCACGAAAGGTTACGCGATTGCGTCCGCCGGTTTGGCGGCACTGGTCCTCTTCGGTTCCTACGTTGAGGAATTGCGCGCCCATGTCACAGCGGCGGGACGGGCCTTCAACTTCCAGTTTTCGCTTACGGAACCGAAGGTGATCATTGGGCTCTTTATCGGGGGTTTGCTGCCGTTTGTCTTCACCGCCTTCAGCATGGACGCGGTCGGCAAAGCTGCCGGCGCGGTGGTGCGCGAGGTGCGCCGGCAATTGACCGCGAAGCCCGGCATCCTGCGCGGCGAAGACAAACCCGATTACGGCACCTGTGTCGATATTGTGACGAAAGCGGCCTTGCGCGAGATGATCATTCCGGCCCTTTTGCCGGTGGTGTTTGTTCTGGCGGTGGCGATGATCAAGCCGCTTGGTCCGGTGGTCTTAGGGGGATTGCTGGTCGGCACGATCGTGACCGGCCTGTTCGTCGCGATCGCCATGACTTCGAGCGGCGGCGCCTGGGATAACGCGAAGAAATTTATCGAGGAAGGCAATCTCGGCGGCAAGGGCTCCTTTGCGCACGCCGCGTCGGTTACCGGCGATACCGTGGGTGATCCCTACAAGGACACGGCCGGCCCGGCGATTAACCCGATGATCAAGGTGGTCAATATTGTTGCCATCCTGATCATTCCGATCTTCTTTTAGACTTCGCCTAACGACTGTCCGTCATGGACCCGCAGGATTTTCAACTCGTTCCGGCACCGCAGCGGGAAGCTCCGGCCAAAACCGACGCGGGCGCGAGCCCCTTCAAGGTCGTGGTCGATCCCCAAATGCGTGCAGAGTTGCGGCGGGCGCTGATTGATCTGATCGACAATCACGACGAAGCCCTCGCGGCCCATTATGCCGATGGCAAGCTGGCGCTCGAATCCTACAAGGAGTACATCGAAGTCTTCGCGCGGAGTTTGAAGGAAACGATGGAAAGCCGGGAAGGCGTCTCCTATCTCCTGCGCGCGGTTGGGTTCGACGTCCCGCCGGAAGAGGTCAACCTGCGACCGGATTTGCGTTGGAAGCCAGGCGGCCAACCTTAAGGAAAAGCAGATTGCCCTTCGGCCAAACGGAGCCCAGGGAATACCGTGCGCCATCCTCGACCTGTCAGGCAGTGTGATAAAACGCTTGTTTCCCTTCCGGCACTCTGAGAAGAATCGGCACCGGCACCCATGTCTACCGTCTTGTTGATCGAGGATGACGCCGAAAGCCGTCGGATGACCGCGGAACTTTTCTCGCGGGAAGAATGGACGGTGATCGAGGCGGGCGACGGCGAGGCTGGAATCAGCCTTGCTTTGGAACATCGACCACAGTTGGTCCTGTGCGATCTGCTCATGCCGAGAGTGAACGGCTTCCAGGTCTGTCGCAGCATCCGGCAGCAATTACAGCGCACGAAGATCATCATCGTTTCCGGCCGCGATTATGGCGTCGATCGCGCCAGCGCGATCGAAGCCGGAGCCGACGAGTATCTGGTGAAGCCGATCTTTTGGGAAAACTTGCGCGAAGTCATCGAGCGCGTGATGCCGGCGTCCGCCGACGGCCCGGGGACGACCGGGCGGGTGCCGGATTTCATGCCGCCCTCTACTCGCCTGAAATTTTGGGGTGTGCGCGGCTCGATTCCCGTTCCCGGATCATCCACCGTGGGCTACGGCGGGAACACCAGTTGCGTCGAAGTGCGGGCCGATGGCGAGATCATCATCCTCGATGCGGGCTCCGGCATGCGCGAATTGGGGATTGCCTTGGAAGCAGAATTCGGAACCAGGCCAATCAAGCTAACGCTTCTCATTACGCACACTCACTGGGACCACATCCAAGGCCTGCCATTTTTCCTCCCGGCGTATAACGGTAATAACTCGATGCGCTTGCTCGGATACGCGGGAGCGAAGGAGGGGCTTGCGGACATCCTGACCAGGCAGATGGATCCGTCGGTGTTTCCCCTCAGCTTTCGCGCCCTGCCGAGCACCATCTCGATCGAGGAGCAGAAAGAAATGTCTTTCTCGATCGGAAAAGTGCAGGTCCAGGCGTGCTTCGTCCATCATCCGGGCATCTGCGTCGGCTACCGTCTTTACACTTCCAAGGGTTCGATTGCCTATCTCCCCGATAGCGAGCCCTATCCAGCCCATGCCGCGGCCGAGCGCGCCAAGCTGGTCGAGTTCCTGCACCGGGCCGATGTCCTGATCATCGATGCGCAATACACCGACGACGAATACCAAAAGAAAGTCGGCTGGGGACACGGCTCGCTCAGCAGTGTCGTCTGCCTCGGACTCGACGCCGAGGTGAGGAAACTCTTCCTCTTTCATCATGACCCGGGTCGCGACGATCGGGCGCTGGATGAGATCGTGGAATCGGCGCGCATGATTGTCCTGGAAAGCGGCCAACCGATGGAAGTGGACGCAGCGCGCGAAGGCACCGAAGTCTGGCTCGGTGCGCACACCGCGAGAACGCCGTAGGGCAAGCCAAGCAGCCGGCGCGCCCCGGCGCGAAATGGCCCTGTTACCCGCGCAACGCCTGGGTAAAGCGAATCAACTCGGCTGCGACCTCCTCGATTCGCTGACCGATTTCCGCGTCGATCAGAGTGTCATCATCAAACGCGTCGCCCGTGGCAAAGACAAAGCGGGGGATGATCACGCAACGAAAATCGAGCATCAGACTGTTGGCGTAAGCCATTACTGACATGTAGCTGCTCATCCCTCCCGCCGCGCAGAGAAAACCAA
Organism: Chthoniobacterales bacterium; assembly: GCA_035568735.1. Classification (GTDB taxonomy): domain Bacteria; phylum Verrucomicrobiota; class Verrucomicrobiia; order Chthoniobacterales; family UBA10450; genus Palsa-1392. The sequence continues at coordinate 8,063 of DATMNS010000264.1, forward strand.
CAACCTTGTCTTCCCACGCGCTGCCCGTCAGTTCAATCATGTTCTTGGCCGATGCGCTCACGTCATAGTTATAGACCGGCGCGGCCACGATAACTCCGTCGACCGCGGCGATGGCCGCGCTCAGTTTTTGCGCCGCCGGATGCGCATAACAGGCATCAGCGTCACACAAAGGCAGGTCCATCCCGGCGAGGTCCAGCCACCGGCAATCAACCCTCGCCTCCTCGAGATGGGCGAACGCGATGCGGCCCATCTTACGGCTGTTGCTGGAAGGGTTTCCGCTGGCGCTGACTACCAGGTATTTCGGCATGAGAGTGAGTTCGAGAGCCAGCGCTGTTTTTTTGGCTAAAGAATCTGGCCCACCACCAGTAGCACCAAGACAAGGACGGTGATAACGGGCACTTCACCTGAGACTATCCGGCGTCTTTCGGACATTTCCTTATCGTTTGCTCGTGGTGGTCGCAGCGCAAGCGTGAAGCGGTGGAGCGGCGGCCGTGTCAGCCGCTACCCCTGCGGCCGCGTCCCTTTGCGGGCGATATTCGGAAAGCTTTCGCGAGCAAGCGCCCACCACTACACCGCCTTCAGTTTGCGCTCCAGGATCTCGCCGACGAGGCCGGGATTCGCCTTGCCCTGAGAAAGCTTGATCACCTGGCCCTTGAGGTAGTTGAGCGACGCGGCGTGCCCGGCGCGGAAATCCGCGACCGGTTTTGGGTAGGTTGCAATCACCTGATCGCAGAGCGCTTCGATGGCGCGCGGGTCGCTCAATTGCGCGATCCCCTTTTCCTGCACGATCGCGCTTGCGGACTTGCCGCTCGCGAACATTTCGGCGAAGACTTCCTTCCCTTGCGGGTTACTGATCTGGCCGTCGTCGATCAGGTTGACCAACTCATCGAGCGCGCCCGGGGCGACCGGGGAATTTGTGATCGTTAGGCCGTTGTTTGCGAGAGCACTTTGCAGGTCGTTCAGGATCCAGTTGGCGACTTGCTTTGGCTTGCGGGCACCCTGCGCGGCGTTTTCAAAATAACGCGCCAGGTCGAGGTCATTGGCCAGCCCGCCCGCGTCGTAGGAACTCACCTGGTATTGCGCGATGAACCGCGCGCGTTTTGCTGCCGGCAACTCCGGCACGCGATCACGGACCTCTCGGAGCAAGCCTTCGCTCCTCACCGGGAGCAGGTCGGGATCGGGAAAGTAACGATAGTCGTGCGCCATCTCCTTCGTGCGCATGAGAAAGGTCTGGCCCGCGTCGTCGTCCCAACGCCGCGTCTCCTGGCGGAGCGTCTCCCCACTCGCCAGCGCCGCGGTTTGCCGTTCCACTTCGTAGGCGAGCGCGCGTCGGACGCCGCTGATCGAGTTCATGTTTTTTATTTCGATCTTCGCGCCCAGCACCGCTTGCGCCGCCGGCCGCACGGAAATGTTGCAGTCACAACGCAATTGACCTTTCTCCATGTCCGCGTCGCTCACTGCGCCGGAGCGCAGGATTTGTTTTAGCGCGGTGAGAAAGGCGAACGCTTCCTCCGGCGAATCGATTTCGGGTTGCGTCACGATCTCCATCAAGGGTGTGCCGGCCCGGTTAAAATCGATCCCGGTGCTCGTTTCGAAATGAAAACTCTTGGCCACATCCTCTTCGAGATGGATGCGCACCAGGCGCACCGCCTTGCCCGGCGTCGCGATCTGCTTCTGGGCGTCCCTCGGATAGGCGAGCTCGGGCAGCGGGACTTCACCGTTCTCGCACATGGGAAGCTCGTACTGCGAGATCTGATAATTCTTCGGCATGTCCGGGTAGAAATAATTCTTGCGATCGAAATGGCAGACTGGCGCAAAGTCGCAGCCGAGCATCAGGCCAGTCAGAGTCGTCAGGCGCAGCGCCTCGTGGTTCATCGCCGGCAGAGCTCCCGGTAACCCGAGGCATGTCGGACACGTCAGGGAATTCGGCGGCGCGCCAAACTCGACCGCGCAGCCGCAAAACATTTTCGAGCGCGTCTTGAGCTGGACGTGGACCTCGAGTCCGATGGCCGTCAGGTATTTCATTCCTTAAAGGAAATCTCGCACCACGGCGACCCGATTGAGCATCCGCGCGACGATTGTCTTGTAGGGCAAGCGCTCCGCTCGCCAAAGCAATAAGGGCAGGCGAGGCACCCGTCTCCAATCCGCTCCTCCGCGCTCATTTCTTGAGAGCGTAATCCAGCGCCTTCTGGAATTCGAACCTTCGCACGTCCGCCTCGAGGGCCGGATCGTTCATCGCGTCGATCAGCTTCGGATTCTGCAGCAAATCGAGGAAGCGCTGATGCCGGATCAGTTCCATGATCTCCGGGTCGTCGCGCAGGGCGACGATCTTTGGGTTTTGTGTCAGCTCCCGGGCGCCCGGACAAGAGAGGAAGCGCCCTGCGCTCTGGGGATTGGCCGCGATCGTTCCGACCTTGCCGAGCGTCTGGTAGGTTTGCCCCGGCACCACGTCGACCGCCTTAACCACCTCGCCCAACGAACCGAGCTCGATCGAATTTTTCAGCTTCGCCAGCGAGTTGATCATGGGCGGAGCGTTGTTCGGCGAAGGCTGCGGGAGCGCGGTCGGACTGCGAGCGGCCGCTTGGGCATGCACTTCGGCATTGGCGAGCGCTCCAACGGAACGAATCGCGACCACGACCAGCCAGACGCTGAAGAGCCCGAAGAAAATGCCCAACGCCCCGCCGCCGAGCCCGTAAACCAAACGTACGACCCCGGCGCTCTGCTGGCCGGTGCGCTTAAAGAGAATCGCGCCCAGAGCGTTGATCACCGCGTAGACAACAAGAGCGAGGATGGCCCCGGCCAGGATCGAAATAAAAAGATCCGGGGCGCGCAGGAATGGACGCAGGACGGGCAGGAGCAACCGGCCTCCGAAAAACGCCGCCGCGTAAGCGCAGGCCACCGCGAGCAGACGAACGGTTTGCCTAACGACTCCGAGTCGCCAGCCGCGCACGATCTCAAACGCGACCAAGAGGAGGGCTAAGGCGAGGAAGACGCTCTGCCAGAGTGAGGAACCAGCGGTCATGAAATGCTGCGTTGGCGCAACGCGTGGTCGCAGAGCACCAGCGATGCCATGGCATCGACCATCGGCACCGCCCGGGGCAGAACGCAGGGGTCGTGCCGCCCGCGTCCGGCGAGAGTGGCCGCTTGCTTCGCGACGGTCACGGTTTTCTGTTCGCGCGCGATCGTGGCCGTCGGTTTGAAGGCGACGCGAAAGATGATGTTCTCCCCGTTGCTGATCCCGCCTTGCACGCCGCCCGAGCGGTTCGTCGCCGTGCGGACCTCATCTTTCCGAATCTCAAACGGATCGTTGTGCTCCGATCCTTTCATCGTCGCGGCCGCAAAACCGGCGCCGATCTCGAAACCCTTCGTCGCCGGCAGGCTCAGCATCGCCTTGGCCAGATCGGCCTCAAGCTTGTCGAAGACCGGTTCGCCCCAACCGGGGGGCGCGCCCCGGATGACGCACTCGATGACTCCGCCTAACGAATCGCCGCCGGCCCGGGCTTCCTCGATCGCCTGCGTCATTTTCTGCGCCGCAACTTCATCCGGGCAGCGCACCGCATTCGCCTCGACGGCGGCGCGCGTCACCGTCTGGGAGTCCACCGCGGCCGCGATGTCATATACGTGAGTCACGTATGTCACCACCTCGAGCGCCGGAAAAAGATTGGCCAGGACCTTTTGCGCGACCGCCCCGGCCGCGACGCGGCCGATCGTTTCGCGTGCCGCAGCGCGGCCGCCACCCTGCCAGTTGCGGATTCCATATTTGGCCTGGTAGGTGAAATCGGCGTGCGAGGGACGGAAGGTTTCTTTCATTTCGCGATACGCTTCCGGTCGCGCATCTTCGTTGCGCACCAGGATGGCAATCGGTGTGCCTAACGTTTCGCCTTCAAAAACCCCGGAAAGGATCTCGCAACGGTCCGCTTCCTGGCGGGCCGAGACGAGCGCGCTCTGGCCCGGCCGGCGCCGATCGAGTTCCCGCTGGACGTCGGCTTCGCCTAACGAAATTCGCGGCGGACAACCATCGATCACCACGCCGACGCCGCCGCCGTGCGACTCGCCGAAGGTGGTGATGCGGAAGAGCCGCCCGAAACTGCTGCTCATCAAATCGCCGCCAGCGCGGTCTGCAAATCGTCACGCAGATCCTCCACATCTTCCACGCCGATCGATAGCCTAACGAGCGACTCGGTGATGCCAAGCGCGATTCGCTGCGCTTCAGGAATCGCGCCGTGGGTCATGATCGGCGGGTAGTTGACCAGGCTTTCGACGCCGCCCAGGCTTTCCGCGAGCGAGAAGAGATGCGTATTCTCGAGAAAACGGCGGGTCCCGGCGAGGTCGGTCTCGAGCAGCAAGGTAACCATGCCGCCGAAGCGTCCCTTCATCTGCCGTTTCGCGAGGTCGTGTTGAGGATGACTCGTTAGGCCAGGATAACTTGTCCGGCGGACCTTCGGTTCCTGCTCCAGCCAGGTGGCGAGTTCGAGCGCATTTTCGCAGTGGCGCTCCATGCGCAAGGCGAGTGTCTTCAATCCGCGCAGGGCGAGAAAACTGTCGAACGGCCCGGCAATCGCGCCGATTGAGTTCTGCAAAAATTGCATGCTGTCCGCGAGGGTCGGGTTATCGCCCACGACCGCGACCCCGCCAACCATGTCGGAGTGGCCGTTAAGGTATTTCGTAGCGGAATGAATCACCATGTCAAAGCCGAGCTCGATCGGTCGCTGAATCCACGGACTGGCGAAAGTGTTGTCGGAAACCGAAATTGCATTGTGCTGGCGCGCGATCTTCGCGACCGACTCGAGATCGATCAACTTGAGCAGCGGATTACTCGGCGTCTCCACCCAGATCATGCGGGTGTTTGGCTTGATCGCCGCCTCGAGTTTCGACGGGTCGGTCATATCGATGAAGGTGAAATCGAGATTCGCGGAGCGCCGGCGCACTTTTTCGAAAAGCCGGTAGGTGCCGCCGTAAAGATCGTCGCTCACCAGGACATGCGAGCCGCTGTCGATCGTTTCGAGCGCGGTGGACATGGCGGCGAGACCGGACGCGAAGGCCCAGCCGCGAGTGCCGCTTTCGAGGTCGGCGACGCATCGTTCGTAGGCGCTGCGGGTCGGGTTAATCGAACGCGCGTAGTCGTAGCCTTTGTGCCGGCCCGGGCTTTCCTGCACGTACGTGGAGGTGGCGTAAATCGGTGTCATGACGGCGCCGGTCGAGGGATCAGGCGATTGGCCGGCATGAATGACGCGCGTGGCAAGGTGATGTTTTTTCTTCATCAAGACGAATCTGGAAACCAGGAAGCCAGGAGAAACGGAAGCGACAACGACTTCGTGGATTCCTGGCTTTCAGATCAATTTTGTTGGTTTTATTTCGGCATGTGCAGCCGGAGGTAGGAGAGGAGATCGGTGCGCGTGATCAGGCCGAGGAATTTATCGCCCTCCATCAGGATCGCGACCCGTCCGCGATCGAATACGCCTAACAAGTCGGAGATATTCGCGGCCGGGGAAAGCGTCTCCAGGCGATCGGTCATGGCCGATTGCACGAGGTCGTTAAACTTGGCCGGATCGCGGGTCACTTTCACGAGGAGATCCGATTCATCGATAATCCCGACGGCGCGCCCGGCGCCGTTGAGCACCGGCAACTGCGAGACGTCGGCCGAGCGCATGCGTTTGAATGTGGTCAGGAGGGTGTCGCTAGGCCCGACGGAAATGACTTCTCCTTTTTCGTGGCGATGCGAGATCAAGTCGCTCAAATCGCCCTGCGTCGGGCGCTGGACGAATCCCTGTTCCGCCATCCAAAAATCGTTAAACATCTTCGAGAGATATTTGTTGCCCGTGTCGCAGATGAAGGTGACGACCCGTTTCTTTTTCGTCTGTTGCCGGCAGTAGCGGAGCGCGCCGGCGAGGAGCGTGCCGGTCGATGAGCCGCCTAAAATTCCCTCCTTGCGCAGGAGCTCGCGTGCCACCGCGAAGCTTTCCGTGTCATCGATTTCGAACGCGTCCGTCACGAGCGACATGTCCGCGATATCGGGGATGAAATCCTCGCCGATCCCTTCGACCGCCCAGCTGCCGGCTCTCTCCAGTTTGCCGGTCTTGACCCACTCGTACAAAATCGAGCCGGTTGGGTCGGCCAAAATCATCTCGAGATTCGGTTGCACCTTTTTGAAGAAGCGGCCGAGACCAGTCAGTGTCCCGCCGGAGCCGACCCCAACCACGACCGCATCGACGTCGTGGTTCATTTGTTCCCAAATTTCCGGGCCGGTGGTTTGTTCGTGGGCGAGCGGGTTGGCCGGGTTGCCGAACTGGTTGACGTAGAACGCACCGGGGATTTCCTCCGCGAGTTTCGCGGCCACATCCTGATAATATTCCGGATGTCCGCGGGTCACATCCGATCGCGTCAGGCGCACTTCGGCGCCGAGCGCGCGGATGTGGGCGATTTTTTCCTGGGACATCTTGTCCGGGATGACGAGGATGATGCGGTAACCCTTTGCGCCTGCGATGAGAGCGAGCCCGAGACCGGTGTTGCCCGCGGTGGCCTCGATCACCGTGCCGCCCGGCTTCAATTGCCCTGCGCGCTCCGCCGCTTCGATCATGACGAGCGCGACCCGGTCCTTGATCGAGCCGGTCGGATTTTCATTCTCCAGCTTGACGAAAAGTTGGCACAGCCCGGTCTCCAGCCGCGTGACCTCGACCAGGGGCGTATGGCCGATGAGCGAAAGAATCGCAGGCGGTTTGTTAGGCGAAACGGCCTGGGCGAGTGGCGGACTGGTCATGAAGCAATGGTGGGTCGGGCGGCAGCGGGCCGGCGACCACAGCTATGCAACACCTTGGCTGCGAATCGTCAAGCGCTCGCCGGCCGCGGCGTTCGGCTCCGCGAGTCCCAAGCCCGGGCACCATTTGAGTGGTGGCCCGTCCGGCGCTCGATGATTGGAAATCCGCTTTCATTGTTGTGAGGATTGATTAAGACGCGCGGCATGGTGGGTTTTCGGTCCTCATCCGGTCACTTTCCCAGATAAATTATTCGCCGACAGAAACTTTTGAATTGGCAACCGAGACTCGCAAGCCGACCTTGGTGTCGCCGAAAAGCAGGCGAGTCTTCGATTTGCAGAAGAGACATTCGAGGTCAATAGGTTGCCTGAGCTCCCTCGCCGGGTTCTTGTTCACGGCGTTGCACCGTTTTCCTTCGCTCGCCGGAGTCCTACCCGCTGTCCTCGCGCTCTCGATATCGGTGGCGCGGGCGGGCGACGACCCACTGCAGGAGACTACGGAGGAATATTTTCCGTTGGTCCGCGATGGTGCCGTGACGGTCGAAAACACCGACGGGTCGATCCACCTCTACGGCTGGAATGAGCCGCGCCTGCGGCTGAGCGCGCTGTGCAAGGCCTACACGGCCTCCCGCCTCCATCAGATCCGCGTCGAGACCACGACCCGGCCCGCGGCGCTCACCGTGCACACGATCGTTCCGGAGGTATCCGGCATTTTCGCCGATCGCTCCGGCACGATGGATTACACGCTCACGGTTCCCGAAATGGCGCGCCTGCAATTGAAGCTCGCAAACGGCGACGTTACGCTGCAGGGCCTGCGCGGCGGGAGCGCCCGGATCGAACTGGGCAATGGACGGATCACCGCCCTCAACTGCTACGCGCGAGTGCAGGCCCACGCGGTCAACGGCGTGCTCGAGATCATTTACGAGTGGTGGGAAAATCTTCCCGCGGCTTTCGATTGTGCGCTTCAGCAGGGCAAGATCGCCGCGCGGCTTCCCGGCAACGCGCGTTTCGCGGTCGATGCGGCGACCGCCAATGGTTGGATCCACAACGAATTCCGATTTCATCCGCCCCCCCGCGTCGACCCCGGCCAGTCGCTCAGGGCGACGACCGGACCGGACGCCGAGGTATCGTTAGGCTTGCGCACCGGCCGCGGGAACATCAGCCTCGACGCCCTTCCTTAGCGCCCGCGCTCAACGCGCGGCGCCGAATTGTTCCAGCGTTTTGTGGTCGTTCTGCGCCTTCGCGAGGAGGCCGAGTTTACGGTAGCACTCCTCGCGCTTCGCCAGCGCGGCCGCTGTCTGGTTGATCGCCAGCGCGCGGGTCAGCGAATCGATCGCCTCGGGATAATCGGCCCGATGCATTTCCAGCTCGCCGCGATACTGCCAGGCGGTGGAAAAATTGGGATCGAGTTCCGTCGCGCGTTTGATTTGTTCATAGGCTTCAGGTTCGCGCTCTAGTTTTTCGAGTGCGTAACTCGCTTCGGCGCAGGCGCCGGCTGATTTCGGATCTGACTGGAGCGCGCTCTGCGCATCGGCCAGCGCGAGTTGTGGCTGGCCGATTTCATTCAACTGCCAGGCGCGATTGGTTCGCAAATCCGCGCTTCCTGGTTCCGCGATAATTTCCGCATCGAGACGTCTGATCGTCTGCAGGAATTCCGGCGAGAGCGTCTCGAGGCGGAGCGTGCCCTTGACCGCCGAACTGGCCAGCTCTGCGGTGCGGCCGAGTGTCCGCTCCGCCAGCGCGCGAAACAACTGGGGCCGGACCGCAGTCGGCGCGAGTTGCGCGGCTTTGGTGGCGTCATCGAGCGCCAGCGCGGAGTCTCCGGCCCGGAGGAAAAGCAGGGCGCGGTCGCCCAGTAACTCCTCGTCGTTAGGCAGAGCCGCCAGGTCCTTGTCCAGCTCGCGCACTTCCGCGAGAAACGTTCCGAGGCGGTCGAAGAGCACGGCTTGTTGCCAGACGAGCGGATCCTCCGGGGCGAGATGTTCCGCGCGATGCAGATCGGCCAGCGCAGCCTCCCAGTTATGTAGATGCCGGTAACAGATGGCGCGGT
>DATMNS010000265.1:0-7956 GCA_035568735.1 Chthoniobacterales bacterium
GTTGGAATAATATTCGTCGTAATCGCTGACGTCCCGTCGGCCACGCTGCACATCAGCGCCGCCGAGATAGGCCTGTTCGACGGTGAATTCGGCGGAAAATTTATACGGTTCTTCCACGACCGGATTCGGCGGGTTGTAAGAACCCTCCTCGCTTCCCGCGAGGGCGGAAGTGGCAAACGCGCCGGCGAGCAAACCGAGGAGGGTGAGAAAACGGGATTTCATCGGCTACTATCGCGTTGAAAGGCGGTGACTGCCTTCAAAATATCCTTCCGCATGGCTCCTTCCGAAGCCAGACGCTCGATACCGTGCAACTCACCTAACGATCTCGCGGAGGTGAAATCGCCGCGCCAGACGAGGGTCGAAGCGCGGCCGGCGATCGCGACCGGCCAGAGCTGGTAGAGGGTGAGAGATACGTTGTAGCCCCCGCTCGCGTAGTAGAGGCCCTCGGCGATCTGCGCGCCGCCGCCAGCCGTCGGCCGGCGGCAGGAAGCGCCGAGGGTGAGCACGCCGTCGTCCTCCACCGCCAGCAGTTCCCAGTAGAGCTCGGGTTTGAGCGAGCCCTTGCCGCCAATCAAACCTGTCTGGCCAAGGAAACTGCCGAACTGCCGGTCGACTCTGCCTTGTTGCCTAACGAGCGCGGCGAGTTCCTGGCCCGGCTGGACCGGGTCGCTGGTATGGTCGTAGGGCGCCTCGCGCGCCGCGCCGCCCGCGACGAAGTCCTGCGCACGCTTCGTCAGGAGATCGATCCAGAAAGCGAAAACCGGCTGGCCGGCGGAATATTTTTGAGCTTCGGCGCGGCTGATTTGCAGTTCGGGCGACATCTTCGCGGTCGCGGCGCCCAGCGCCTTCACCGTGGAGTTGTCGGGTGGATGATTGAGCTTCGAAAAATTGGCCGCGGCAGGCGCCGCCGGCAGATCGGTGTGGAGGTAGACCTTCAATTCGCGATGCGTCGTCGGATCGAAGCGTTTCATCGCGTCGATTACGCTGGCGGGCGGGTTTGGAATGACGAAACAACTCTGGACCGACAGATAGCGCGCCGTGCTCATTGGCTGGCCGGCGGCCGTTTTGACCTCGCCCCTGGCGAGCGCGGCGAGGTCGATTTGGCCGAAGACGGAGAACTGCGCCATCTCGGTAACCGGGTCGGCGGCCAGAACGACGACGGGAAAAGCGAGGGCGAGAGCGAAGGATCGAAGCAGGGTGATGGATCTCATGGCGTTAGGGAAAGTTTCGAAACGGCGAGCGCAGCTACGGGCATTAGTCTTGAGCGGACGGGCAGGCTGTCAATGAGCGGCGGCGTGTTGTGTTGTGGGCCAAGTTGTAGCCGTGGGCGGGGATCCCGGATAGGCGAGGTGTCGCGGCTCGCATCCGCCGAGGGCAGCGCCCCCGGCTACAGAAAGGCGCGGAATAACTCGATCGGGGGCGCACTTATCTGAATGCCATTTCGGGCCTGGCCTTGAAAAGAGCTCCGTTTTCCCTAGTGAGAAAGCGGATGGACGCAAGGGTGCGTCCCTTGCCCGGATGAACGAGCCAATCATTTCTCTTGCCGGCCTAACGAAGAGCTACGGCAACCTCTGCGCGGTGTGCGATCTTTCGCTCCAGATCAATCGCGGCGAGATTTTCGGCTTCCTCGGCGCCAATGGCGCGGGCAAGACGACAACGATGCGAATGCTTTGCGGGCTGACCCGCCCGTCGGCGGGAAGAGCGACGATCGAGGGCGCCGATGTCTGGCAGAAACGGCGTGAGCTGCGCGCGAGGTATGGCTACATGGCGCAGAAGTTCAGTCTCTATCCGGACCTGACGGTGCTCGAGAATCTGCGTTTTTTTGCCGGCGCCTACCGGGTTCCAAGGGCCAAAATGGAGGCGCGGATCGGGCGACTGCTCGCGCAGATGGACCTGCAGGCAAAGCGCAACACGGCGGCCGGCAGTCTGTCGGGCGGGATGCGGCAACTGCTTGCGCTGGGCTGCGCGCTGGTCCACGAACCGCCGCTGCTTTTTCTCGATGAGCCCACCTCCGGGCTGGACCCGGTGCACCGGCAACAGATGTGGGATCTGCTCTACGATCTGAGTCACAACGGCATCACGATTTTCGTCACGACGCATTACATGGATGAAGCCGAGCGCTGCACCGAGGTGGGTTTTCTGCATGAGGGCCGCCTCCTGGCGAAGGCGTCGCCCCGCGCGCTGAAGGGCACTTTCAAGGCGAAGCTGCTCGAACTCGACGCCACGCCGGCGATGGATGCGCTCGTTAGGCTGCGCGAAGCTCCGGGGATCCTCGGGGTGTCGTTGCGCAGCGGGAGTCTGCGCATCTACGCGCCGGAAGCGGAGACCCTCCTCGCGGAATGGCAACGGCAATGGCCTTTCCCCGAGTTCAGCCTGCTGGCCGAACGCTGGGCGGAGCCGGACATGGAGGATGTCTTTACCGCTTATTCGCAAGGTTACGACGCGATGCTGAACAAGGAATCCGTCCGATGAGAATGCGGTTATCCAGGCAGGCGATCGGCAGCGTGGCGATGAAGGAGTTCATCCACATCTACCGCGACTGGCGCATCCTCGTCCTTTTGCTCATTTTGCCCCCGGTCTTCACGCTCATTTTTGGACACGCCTTCGAGAATACGAAATCAAGCGACGTGCCCGCCCTGCTGGAGAACCGCGACCACTCGCCGGAGAGCGATCAATTCGTCAGGCAACTGCTCGCCGAAACGACCTTCAAATGGAGGATGGCGCAGAAGATCGGCGGCCGCCCGGATCTGCTGCGGGAGGAAGTGAACGCCGCGCTCATTATTCCCGAGGGTTGGGGCGCGAGCTTGAGGAATGGCGATCCGATGCCTCTCCCGCTCTACCTCGATGGGAGCGACACGAACACCGCGAGCGAATTGGAAGGCCGCACCCAGGAAAGTCTCGGTGTCTTCCAAAAAAAGCAGCTCGAGAAGACGGTCGAAGGGTTACCCGACGAGGTGATCGATCTCGCGAAAAAGTTGCCGGTCGCGGTCCGCCAGGAGTTCGTCTCGGCGATGAGCCAGTGGGGACTCCAGACCCACGTGCTCTACAATCCGGAGGAGCGCTTCATCGACTACGTGGTGCCGGGCGTGATCGGAATCATCCTGCAATTGCTCACCGTCACCCTGACGGCCTGCACCATCGCCCGCGAACGGGAATCCGGCACGCTCTATCAATTGATGGTCACCTCACTCCGGCGCGGCGAGATCGTGATCGGAAAGATTCTGCCCTATCTCGGGATTTCGATTCTCCTCATTCTTGTCATCCTCGCCGTCGCGGGCTGGCATTTTCATGTCCCTTTTCATCAACCCTTCGTCCTCGGGGTGATTTGCCTCCTCTTTTTGCTCTGCTCGTTAGGGCTCGGTCTCCTCATCTCCGCTTTTTCGCGGACTCAGACGCAGGCGATTCAGCTTTCGGTTTTCTTTTTGCTGCCGGTTTTTATCCTCTCGGGAGCATTCGCTCCGCTGGAGCAGTTGCCCCTCCCGATCCGCTACCTCTCGGAGTGCTTTCCGCTCACCCACTTTTGCCGCGCCTTCCGCCTGGTGAATCTTTATCGGGCCGGACCCGGGTTCTACAGCGGCGATCTCGTTTTTCTATTTCTCGGGGCGATCGCCACTTTCTTCGGCGCCGCGCTGCTCCTCAAGCGCATTCAGGAATAGCGAGCGGCGTCAGCGCGGTTGCGATCTCGGCGCGGAAGACCCTGATGGTGTCGAGTGTTTCCTGCCTCCGCCGAGCGCCTGGCCTAACGAACGCGGCAACGTCTTCTGGAAAGCGGAAAGGCCAACTCAGAATGCAGCTTTTAACTCGATCCGCAGGTAGGGGGAAGGATCAGTGCGATAGTTTTCGCCGGCGCGATGAAAGGCGAACTCCCGCTCGATCGAATAGCCCGCGCCCAGGTCGAGCGTGCAGTTATTCGTCAAGTCGTAGGCCAGGCCGACGCCCGTCCGATAATCGCTGAAATCAACCTGCGTCCCGTTGAGCTTGGTCGGCCGGATAGCGTCGTTGCGATCGGTCCGGTAGGAGCCGCCGGCGATTTCACCCCCGATCCAGAGATCGAGCTTTTTCGTGGGGGAATAAATCAGCTTGGGTTCCGGAAGCACACCCATCAGGCGCACTTTCTCGCTCGGAATCCAGATCACGCCGACCAGCGGTATGACGGGGTAGCCGCCTTTGAGGAAAGCGGCGTAGGCGCCGCCAAAAACGTAGAGCTTGTCCGTCTCCAGGGTGAAGATCCGGCCGGCCGTGATCGGCGCGTCGAAGGACGAGATGCCGAAATTGTTCTGGGTGTAAAACCCGGGCCGCACCTGGATGAAGGCGCCGACATCGGTCCCGTGCATGAGGTCGAGACCAATCACTCCGGCGAGCGATTGGAGATGATTGGGGACGGGCGCTCGGGTGCTCCCGAAATCGTAGCGGTTGTAGGCCAAACCCGCGTGCACGTAGAGATCGCCCTCCAGATGGAAGCGATGGCCGTACTCGAACTCGCTCTGGATTTCGTCCTGCTTCCCATGGCTGCCGCCGTGATTCAGATCGCTCTCAAAAACATAACCCTGTTCAATCGAGAACAGGTCGAGCGGGACTGCCTGGGCGGTGGCTTGGGTGGCGGCAACGGCTGACTTGTCATCCGCCTCCGTCCCCGCCCGGGTGAGCGAAGCGAACGAAACGGCGCAGCAGGCAACGAAAGGAAAAAAATTCTTCATCGGATCGGGTTGTCTTAGCTCAATCGCGCGATGGGCACAAAATGGATTCGCGATCGGCCCAAATCTTTTTGCGAATTTCGAGCCGGGAAGTTATTGCGAACCTTCCTGGTGCCGCCGTCAGCGGAGCCTGCCGGGAGCGCAACCGCGGTTCATGCGACTGCGATTCCGGGGAGGACACTTCGCATCCCTCAATTGTTCTCAGCGTGCGCGGCCGGGCCGTCGGAACTACGCTTCGTCGAAGTGCGGCCATTCCCGTTCTCCGCCGCTTCCTTCATCTCGCGGGAGAGCTTTTCGACGCGCTGACGCATGATTTTCCCCGCCTTGAATTTCACCGTCGCCCGCGAGGGAATCACGAAACTGCTCCCCGGCTGGTTGGGGTTGCGACCGACGCGCGGCTTGGTCAGCCGTGGCTGAAAGACGCCGAAGTTGCGCAATTCCACCGCGACGTTCCGCGCCAGGCTATCGGTGATTTGATCCAGCGTACGCTGGACCACGTCGAAAACCTGATGCTGCACCAGACCCGTTTGGTTGCTGATCGAGACAACAATGTCGCGCTTTGTGAGTTTACTCATGGTGTACCAGAATCGTGTATCGAACATCAGGTGGGCGGGTGGTGTGCGCAATAAGTTTATCGCGCCCGCCGCGGCAGACGCCACGGCCGAAAGCATTTCTGTCGATCTGGGTTCCGCGGAGGGAGCGGCTAGCGCGCGGCTGCTCGCCGGGCGAAGAGACCCGCCAGAGACTGCAGGAGCGCGCTGCGCCCGAGGAGTTCTCGCCGGCGCGATTTCAGTTGTCCTTGAATCACCCCGATCTTGGTGAAGACGCCGTTCCAATCCGACTCGAGGCGGCGGGTCTCCTCGACGGAGAGCTCGCGCACGCCGCGGATCGACGAGGCTCTTTGCAGGACGTTCATCGCCTTGCCGGAAAGTTCCGCCACGAGGGAGAGTTCGTTGAAGACGTGCTCGGTCTCCTGGAGAAGGATTCCGCGGATCTCGGTGAATTGACGTTCCTGATCCGCCGAGATGATCGGCTTCGACTTGTCGAGCGCGTAAGTGATGAAATCGTGCAATTTCTTCCAGCTTTCGACCTGAAGTGTGAGCAACCGGATTTGGGTTTCGAGTGTGGTGTCTTTCATCGTTGTCCTTGAACGCTGACGAGCTGCAGGGTCTCATCGAGTTTTTGCAGGTTATCGATCAGCAAGTGCGTCCATGGTCGATTGACCGTCTGCACCTGGCTGATGATGCCTTCTTCAAAGTAGAAGCGGCCCTGGCGCCAGCGGAAGATTTCGGCCACGGCGGCCTCGCCTTCGAGCGAGTCGTAAATCGCGTGCCGGACCATCCCGTGATGCAGGTAGATTTCGCTGCGGCCACGGCCCGACTTGAAAGTGAAACGGCCGCTTCGCTGGCTCAGGCAGCTCATCTGGAGGATTTCGGCGGCCGTGAATTGGTTGAGATTGCCGATCAACGAGTGGCAGGGATCGATCCCTTCGGACGGTGCCGCGGTGGTTCTTTCAAAAGCCGAGATGATCACTTGCAGCTGCTTGCGCAGCCGGCGGTTACTGCAGTCGGTGATGACCACCGTGATTTTCTGCCGCGTGGCCTGCTCTTGCAGGGTTGCGTCATTGGTCTCATCCGTTACGCAGACGATCTCGAGCGAAGGGAAGTGCTGGCGGGTATTGGTCGCCTGCTCGATCGCAACCGACGGCGCGCCTTCCACCACAAACAGGTCAAAGTGTTCGCGGATCAGGATGTAGACCGCTTCGGAAAGCGTGCGGACGATTCGGGTTTCGACTTTGCGCATGGCGTCGAGCATCGCCAGCGCCCGGTCTTGGAACACGGGATCGGAGTTGAGGATGAGCAGTCTTGTTTCCACGCCGTTACAATGGAGCGAATCACGTAAAAAGCAGGAAGCTTGCCGCGACCCGTTGGGACAGGAGGCGATTTTCACGGGGTGAACCCGAAGCGCGAACGTTACTTTCGCCACGCCCGTCGCGGGGGAGGCGCGGCGTAGTGTTCGGGCGCGATTTCGTGCGCGGTGCGGAAATGGATTTTCGCGAATCGCCGCAGCGCCGCCGGATCTTCCTTTTCGACGATCTGACGCGCTGTCTCCTTGACCGCGCCGGAGACGCCGCGCCCGAGCTTCACACCAAGGCGCTTCCCGGCGCGCTCCAGCCAGTCGATGAACCCTTCGCGCGCCAGAATTGACGCCGCCGCGACCGCGAAATCCGATTCCGCCTTTGTCCGTTGCTCGAGCTGAATCCGCTGCCCGCGTTGCAAGAGCGCTTTCTCGATCACGCGCGCATCGGCAAACTTATCGGATAACGCCCGCGGACAATCCGGGCGTTTCGCGAGCAGGTTTTCGATGACCCGGGCGTGACCCCAGCCGAGAAGGCTGTTGAGATTGCCGAATTTCTCGTAAAGATCGTTGTAGCGCTCCGGGCCGATGAGCACGACATCGAACGCGATCCCGGGCGTCTGCCGGATGACCTTTGCCAGCGCCCGGATTTTCGCGTCCGACCCGATCCGCTTGCTGTCCTGGATTCCGTTTTCGAGGAACCCCCGCGCGATGGCGCGATCGGTAAACACGCCGGCGATCACCAGCGGCCCGAAGAAGTCGCCCTTCCCGCTTTCGTCGATGCCAAAATGCGGCTCGAACATTTCCGGCGAATGCACCTCCTCGTAACCGAGGCGTGCTTCGCCCAGAATCTTCGGCTCCAGTTCGAAACTGACGAAATCCTCGATCCCCTTGCCTTGCAGGAGCACCTTGGGCCCCTTTTCGTAAACTGCGACGCTCAGTTTATTCTTCTGCGCGAAAAAAAGCGTGTAGGGTTTCGGCGAAAAATCGAAACCAAGCTCGCGCAGGAGGGCCTGGAGCTTCGATGCTTGTTCGTGCGTAAGAGGAGCGGTATACGAGTTCACTTTGCGGAAAATTTCATGCTGCGCCGCGCCCAACACCTCTCTCCATAACGGGACAACGCCATCTTGGAAATGATCAACCGCCCCGCTTTTCGATCCGCCTTGCAACGCTGGTATGCGGTTCACGGTCGCGACCTGCCGTGGCGCCGGTCGCGCGATCCTTATGCGATTTTAGTTTCGGAATTCATGCTTCAGCAAACCCAGGTCGCGACCGTTCTTCCTTACTATCGGCGCTGGCTCGAGCGTTTCCCTGATTGCGGCGCGCTCGCGCGCGCAAAAGAATCGGAGGTCCTGCACGCCTGGCAGGGACTTGGCTATTATGCCCGCGCCCGCAATCTCCACGC
>DATMNS010000266.1:0-7960 GCA_035568735.1 Chthoniobacterales bacterium
CTTCCAACGCGAACGCTTCTGCAAAAGCAGTTCGCCAGCGCAGTTGAAAAGGAAGATGTGGATGGCGCGATGGCGCAAGTTATTCCCATGCACCTCGCCCCGGGGCGCAGCCCCGGTCACACGATCATTTTTATCGACCACGGCAAACTGCTCCTTCGGGTCCGTGCCCGCAGCCGGCGGACCTGCTGGCTGAACAAGATTTGTCAGCGCGATCCATTGCTCGAGCGACAACTCCTCCGCTCTCGCCTGGACCGCGGCGCCAATCTCCGCCGCCGCCCCCGGCCAATCGGCCAGCTCTTTCTGCAGTAATTTCCCAAGTTGCTTTCGGCGCTGGGAAAATCCCCGGCGTACCAGCCTAACGAACAACTCGTGATCGTGCGGCGGCAACTCGCCGGGCACCCGTGGCAGCAGACGAACGAGCGCGGAATCGACCTCGGGGCGCGGAAGAAAAACGCTCGACGAAACGGTGCGCAAATAATCGACGCGATACTGCGATTGCACGACGAGGGTGAGGTTTCCGTAATCTTTAGAGCGCGGCAACGCCGAGAGCCGCGCGGCCACTTCCTTCTGTAACATCAACAACGCCAATATGATAGGATTAGGTTGCGCGAGAAAGCGAAGTAATATCTGAGTCGAGACGTAATACGGCAGATTGCCTAACAACTTCACCGGCCCATGTTGGAAAAGCTGCCGGGTGTCGAAATCGAGCGCATCGCCATGAATCACCTGCAGGCGCCGGTTGGCGAAGTGAGTGCGGAGAAAATCCGCCAACCTTCCGTCCTTCTCAATGGCCAGGATTTCTGCGCCGGTGGCGAGCGCGGGCTCGGTCATCGCGCCCAGGCCGGGTCCGACCTCAAGCACGAAATCCGTGGCGGAAAGCTCCGCCCGCTCCACGATCCAGCGGGCGAGATTCTGATCGTGCAGAAAATTTTGACCAAGCGATTTGACCGGCGCAACGCGGATTTCGCGGAGGATGTTTCCGATTTCGGAAAGTTTCATCGCTCGAGAAAAAAGAGGGGCCGATTTCCGATGGGGCGAGACGGTTTGTTCACAGATCTTTGTGAACAATCCGCCTCGCTGGCAGGCAATTATTCACAAGTTATTCAACCGCGTATTTGTGGTCGAAAATACGCGCTGTTACGGCCGATTTCATTAAATCCAGCGTCTATGGTTTCGAACTCGGCTCCCGCAGCGATTTTGGTTTTTTTGCGGGTCGGGCAAGGGACTTTTTCTTATTCTGAGCAAACGCCCGGCGCGCGTCCCGCAAGGTTGCGCCCTCGACGAAATAGACCGTGGCCGCGCGGCCGATCGCGAAGGTGCCGGCACCGGCGACCATCCCGCAAACCACATTCCCCCAGCCCGGGAAAAATTTGAGTGCCGCCCGCGTCCCTTCGCGCAAAATCATCCCGAAGCCGACATTCGCGCCGAGCGCGCCGACAAATTCCGTCGCGGCGCGCATGCTCCGCTCGCGACCGCTGATGTACATGATCCCCGAGACCATGACGAGTTGCAGAGTCGTCAGGATGGGCAGATCCGCGAGGGGGATCGGCTGCGCCCCGACCGCGGTGCAGATGGCGGTGGTGGATTTGACGAGCAACTCCGCGATCTCGGTCTGCGCCTGGCGGTCGCCGCCGATCCGCACCATCTCGACCCGGGCTTCGTTAGGCAATTCGCGCGCCAGCGTGCTGCGGACCGTTCCGCTTAAGGAATGGACCCCGATCAAACTGGCGCGAATCGCGGGCGTGCTCGTTGTCTCGTCCGGAAGAGAACGCGATTCGGTGTCGTTGGCGCACAGTTCGATCAGCTTCGCGCCGGCCTTGAAGTCGATATTCCAGGCGAGCAATTTTTCCAATCGCTCCATTTCGTGCTGCCGCGTGACCTTCGCGTCGCGCTCGGCCGGAAGAAAGAAAAACAGATCCGCGGGCTGCCCCCGCAACTCTTCACGCACGAGCGCGAGCGCGGCCTCGTCAGCCCCGCGGGCATCGAGCAGTTGGATCGAACCGTGCTGACCGATCATGATTTTTTGCCAGCGATAAAGACCGGTCAGCGTGACGCGTGCCGGCGTCTCTGCTGCGCCATCGCTAAAGATGCGGGCGACGAAATCGAGCAGCGGCATCGGGTCCGAACCGGTCAGGACAAAACGGGGCGGACGTTGCTGGAGAAAAAGCTCTTTCAGCGGCGTCAGCTCATGCAGAACCGGCTTTCGAATGGAATCCGGGAGCCGGCCAAGGAACGTCTCCAGGCGCTCGACGATATGGAGCAGGACGGAATTGTTCATCGCGTGCAGGTCATCGTGCCCAACATGAAGCGAACGCGGTCGATTTGCGAATCGGTGCTGCAGACGCCTTCCTCTGGGAGGCGCGGGGCTGCCTGTCGCCGCAAGATGAAGCCCTGTTTGCTCTCGCGCTTGGCAGACCGAAGCGTCTCCGGTGGTTGCCGCAGGGTGGAAACGAACGCCACTCCGTGCTAGAGAGACGGCCCGGCGGGCGCACTCCGCCTAACGAATCATGTTTTCACAACTCGGCGACAAATTGCAGGACATCTTCAAGGACCTGCGCGGGCATGGATCGATCAGCGAAACGAACATCAGCGATGCGATGCGGCAGGTGCGTCTCGCCCTGCTCGAGGCCGATGTCGATTACCAGGTGGCGAAAAATTTCGTCGCGCGGATCAAGGAAAAGGCGCTCGGCGAAGAAGTGCTCCGCAGCGTCACGCCGGGGCAACAGGTGGTCAAGATTTTTCACGATGAGCTGACCGCCCTGCTCGGCGGCGACGCCGCTCCGCTCCAGCTCGACAAACCCGCGCGCATTTTGATGATCGGCCTGAACGGCGCCGGCAAGACGACTTCGTCGGCCAAGCTGGCGCTTTACTTGAAGAAGCAGGGGCGCGTGCCGCTTCTCATCGCCTGCGATTTGCAGCGGCCGGCGGCGATCGAGCAATTGGCAACCCTAGGCGGACAGATCAGCGTACCGGTTTATGCCCCCTCCCCTGACGAAAAAAACGTGAAACGTGCCGCCGCGGCGAGCCTCGAATGGGCCGAGGGACAAAACGGTAACGTGCAGATTTTCGACACCGCGGGCCGCCAGGAGATCGACACGGCGCTGATCGAGGAGATCAAGCAGCTCAAGGAATTTCTCAAACCGCAGGAAGTGTTGCTCGTGGCCGATGCCGCGACGGGTCAGCAGGCGGTGAGCGTCGCGACGCACTTCCACGAAGCGCTCGGCATCACCGGCATCGTCCTGACCAAACTGGACGGCGATGCGCGCGGCGGCGCGGCGCTTTCCATGCGGGAGGTGACACAACGCCCGATCAAGTTCGCCGGTGTGGGCGAGAAGCTGGATCAGTTCGAGCCGTTCCTACCCGACCGGCTGGCGGGACGGATCCTCGGGATGGGCGACATCGTCGGGCTGGTGGAAAAAGCGGCCGAAGCGATCGACGAGGAGGAGGCCACGCGGATGGAGCAGAAGCTTCGGACCGCGTCTTTCGATTTCAATGATTTCCTCGCCCAGTTCAAGATGATGCGAAAGCTCGGGCCGCTCGAGAGCATTCTCGGGATGCTGCCCGGCGTGGGGAACATGAAGGACCTCAACATCGACGAGAACCAGCTCAAGCGGACCGAGGCGATCGTCCTCTCGATGACGGATCACGAACGCCGACGTCCCGACATTCTGAACGCCCGCCGGCGGCAGCGGATCGCGCGCGGCAGCGGCAGCACGGTGACAGAGGTGAACGCTCTGCTCCAGCGTTTCAACCAGATGCGCAAGATGATGAAGAACGCGGGCAAGATGAAGCGGATGATGGCGCAGATGTCGAAAATGAAGAGCTGACTTGCGATTTGCCCGATTTAGGCGATTCGTTCCCTCCCTCAGAGCCCTCAATCCGCCGGAGGCGGATCAACTAACAACTTTCAGCTCTCAACTTTCGCCAATGGCTGTTTCAATCAGATTACGCAGAGAAGGCGCGAAAAATCGCCCTTATTACAAAGTCGTGGTGGCCGACAGTCGCAGCCCGCGCGACGGCAAATTCATCGAGATCATCGGCACCTACGACCCGAAAATGCAGGGTGAAAACAGCACGCTGAAAGTCGACCGCGCCGAACATTGGATCGCGCGCGGCGCGCAGCCGTCGGACACGGTGCGCAGCCTGTTGAAGAAGAACAAGGCCCGCGCAGCGGCCGCACCAGCCGAGCCGGTTGCCGCCGAAGCAGCGGCGGAATAGTTGTAGCCGATAATCGCCTTTTCCATCCGGGATCACCGAGCCCGGCTACCGCGCGCCGATTGGACAACGCGGGAGCGCGTCGCTAAGCTCGAATGTGCGACAGTTTCTCGAGTTTATCATTCGGCAACTGGTCGAATTCCCCGAGGAAGTGATGCTCTCGGAAATTCCGAATGGCCGCATGACCGTCTTCCGGTTGCAAATGCGGCAGACCGATGTCGGGCGAATTATCGGGCGCAACGGGCAAACGATCCGCGCCATTCGCGCCTTGCTCGTGAGCGCGGCGGCGCGTCACGGGGAGAAGGCGACGCTGGATATCGTGGAGTAAGTTAGTCATCCCGAGCGAAGCCGAGGGATCCCGGTGCGTGACCCTTCGGTTTTCTTCGCTAAATCCCTGGAGCAAACTTCTAGCTTTCTCCGCGGGATCCCTCGACTCCGCTCGGGATGACTACCTATAGATCTCAACGTTGACCTTGCCGTCCTCCCCAACTCTACCGCGATACATTCCCGAAGTATTGAACGGCATCGCGAAATTCCCTTGCTTGTCGATCGCGATCAGACCGCCCGTCCCGCCCAGCCGGCCGGCTTTATCGAGCGCGGCCTGGGCCGCTGCCTGCACGGGCATTCCTTTGTATTCCATCATCGCCGAGATGTCGTGGGCCACGACGGAGCGAATAAAATACTCGCCATCACCAGTGCACGAGACGGCGCATGTCCGATTGTCGGCGTAGGTCCCCGCACCGATGATCGGTGAATCGCCGACCCGGCCGCTTTGCTTGTTCGTCGTCCCGCCGGTGGAAGTGCCGGCCGCAAGATTCCCCGCCTTGTCCAGCGCGACCGCACCGACGGTCCCGTGCCGGTCCTTGTCGCTCATCGGCGCAGGCGAAGTTTTCGCCTTTTCCTTCTGGAGCGACTGCCAGCGCTCATTCGTGTAAAAATATTTCTGGTCGACGAATGGCATTCCCATTTTCCTGGCGAACGCTTCCGCGCCGTCGCCGACGAGCATGACGTGCGGCGATTTTTCCATCACCATCCGCGCGAGACTGATCGGGTTGCGAATGTGCTGGAGATCCGCGACCGCGCCGGCGTTGAGCGTTTTCCCGTCCATGATCGAGGCGTCGAGCTCGTTCGTTCCTTCGTGAGTGAAGACGGCGCCTTTGCCGGCGTTGAAAAGCGGGTTGTCCTCGAGCACGCGGATCGCGGCTTCGACAGCATCGAGGCTCGAGCCGCCGCGTTCGAGCACCGCGTAACCGGCCTTGAGGGATTGTTCGAGCCCCGCGCGATGGGCCGCTTCATTCTCCGGAGTCATCTCGCTGCGCTCGATCGTGCCCGCACCGCCGTGGATCACCATGCCGAATTTCATCGGGTTATTTTTCTGTTGCGCTGCGCTGGTGCCCGCGAGCACAAACCCGCCCAGCCAGATCGCGAGATGAAGTCGAAGCATGAGGTACGATTCAGGTGTGCGCCGAGGGGCCCACGTAAAGCATTGGTCGTTTCGAAGCCTAATACTTGCCGCTCATCTGGAGTGGGGCAACTTCACCCTGCTTATGCCCGACAACGCTTCCCCGACGCCCGGCACCGCGGGGACGATTGTCCACGCCCCGGGCGATCTTCTCGCCGGGGTCGGAGAGAAGAGCCGCTCCCTGCTCCTGGAAGTCGGGAGCATGTTTTGGTTCATCATCAATACGATCGGCGAAACGCTCGACCGGATGCGCCGCGGGAGGGTGCCTTTCCGGGCGGCGAGTTTTTTTCGCTACACCGAACGCGCCGGGGTCGGCTCAGTGCCGCTGGTCGCGATGGTTTCTTTCTTTCTTGGCCTAACGATGGCGCTCCTGACTGGTTACCAACTGGAGCGCTTCGGGACGGAGCGACTCGTGCCCGGACTGGTGGCGATCTCCTTCACCCGCGAGCTCGGGCCTCTGCTCACCGGCATCATGCTCGCGGCGCGGATCGGCGCCTCCTACACCGCGGAGCTCGGGACGATGCAGGTCTCGGAGGAAGTCGAGGCGATCGAGGCGATGGGCATCGGGCCGCTGCGGTTTTTGGTCGCGCCGCGTCTCCTCGCGCTCTTCGCCCTTATGCCTTGCTTGAGCGTCATCTCCAGCGTCGCTGCGATCTTTGCCTCGGCGCTGATCTCGCGCGCCTACTTCAGCATCGCGTTTGTTTATTTCCAGGATCTCGTCCTGCAAAGCCTGCTCATCCGCGACATTGTCACCGGCATCCTGAAGAGCTTCATGTTCGGACTGCTCATCGGCGCGATCGCCTGCTACCGCGGGCTGACGGTGAAAGGCGGCGCGGCTGGCGTCGGCGCGGCAACCACCTCGAGTGTCGTCACCGCGATCACCACCGTGATCGGTTTCGACACTCTCTTCAACATCGTCTACATCGTCTTTTTCCCGTGAACGACGCGCCCCAACACATCGTCGAACTGCGCGATGTGCAGCTCGCGTTTGCCGAAAAGAAGGTGCTCGACGGCATTTCCTTGAAAGTCGAGCCGCTCGATCGGCTCGTCATCATGGGCCAGAGCGGGAGCGGCAAGAGCACCATCCTGCGCCTGATCCTGGGCATCCTGCAGCCGAACGCGGGCGAGATTTTCTTCAAGCAGTTTGAGATTTCGCGCCTGCAGCGTCGGAAACTGCAACACGTGCGCAGTCGCATCGGGATGGTTTATCAATATTCCGCCCTCCTCAGCTCACGGAACGTGCGCGACAATATCGCTCTCCCACTCGAGGAGCTGACGCGAAAGACGCGCGCCGAGATCGACCAGATCGTGGATGAAAAGCTCGAACTCGTCGGGATGCAGGAATCCAAGGACCAAATGCCTTCCGAGCTGAGTGGCGGGATGCGCAAACGCGTCAGCCTCGCGCGCGCGCTCGTCATGGATCCCGAGCTGATCCTGTTTGACGAACCCTCCGCCGGGCTCGACCCGGTCATCAGCTCGGTGATCGACGAATTAATCATCAGCTTGACCGAGCGCTCCAAGGTGACCTCGGTTATCGTCACCCATGAAATGGGCAGCGCCTTTCGCATTGCCACCCGCATGGCCATGCTCTACCAAGGCAAAGTCATCGCGGACGCCGAGCCCGAGGGGCTCAAGAAATCGGACAATCCGGTCGTGCAGCAATTCCTGAGCGGCAGCACCGAGGGTCCCATCCTGGAAGGAAGCAAAGATGCAGTTGCGACGAAATGAAATCACGACAGGCCTGCTCGTGCTCGCCACGGTCGGGATCCTTGCCTTCATCCTCATCCTGCTCGGCGCGCCGGGATTGTTCCGTCCGCTGGTTGTTTACAAGCTTTACTTCGACAACGCCGCCGGGATCAAGCTCGGCGCTCCCGTTCTCCTCGCCGGCCGCAAAGTTGGCCAGGTCAAGTTGCTCAATTCCCCGGTCTCGCGGGAAGAAGCCGCTGGCGCCCTCGAAGCCGCCGGCAACCTCGGCACTCTAAATGAACCGGCCGGCACCCTCCCCCATTTCGAAGTGCGGATCGACGTCGAGGTCGATCGCACCGCCCTCGTTTACAAGAACGCCAACGTTCGGCTCATGACCCTGGGATTGTTAGGCGATACGGCGATCGACATCTCCGGCGGCAACGATCACTCCGGCAAATCCGAAGACGGGCAGGTCTTTGCCGGCAACCGCGTGCCAGATTTCTCGGAAGCGGTCGCGAAAATGCTCGGGATCATTCAACCGGTCGCGACCCAGGCGACCGCGACGATGAAGGAGTTGCAAAACACCGTCACCAACCT
>DATMNS010000267.1:0-2961 GCA_035568735.1 Chthoniobacterales bacterium
ATCCGGGCGAGGCGGATCGTCCCTTGAGAAGGCGCGCGCGGTTGGGCGCTAGTCGAAACGCTCCGTCCGCTCGAGCAGCGCCTGCCACCAGTCGCGATGGTTCAGATACCAGTCGACGGTCGCGGCGATGCCTTCGCGTGCGTTGTGCTGCGGGTGCCAATCGAGTTCGCCTTTCGCCAGTGACGAATCGATCGCATAACGTCGATCGTGGCCAAGCCGGTCGGTGACGAACGAAATCAGGCTGTGCGGTTTGCCGAGCCGATCGAGAATCAGCCTAACGACATCGAGGTTCACCATCTCGCCCTCGCCTCCGAGGTTGTAAATGCGGCCCGGCTGGCCGTTAAAAAGCGCCGCGACGAGGGCGGCGCAATGGTCCTCGACGTGGATCCAGTCGCGCACGTTGAGCCCGTCGCCGTAAACCGGCAGCGGCTGATCGCTCAGCGCCTTGATGATCATGAGCGGGATCAGTTTTTCGGGGAACTGGTAGGGGCCGTAATTGTTGGAGCAACGCGTGACGATGACATCCTGCCCAAAAGTGTGGTGGCAGGCGAGCGCGAGGAGATCGGCGCCGGCCTTGCTCGCGGAGTAGGGGGAACTGGGCGCGAGCGGCGATTGCTCGCTGAACCGGCCGGTTGCGCCTAACGAACCGTAAACTTCGTCGGTCGAAACCTGGAGGAAGCGCTGCACCCCGTGGCGGCGGGCGGCGTCGAGCAGGGTGCTCGTCCCGACGACGTTGGTATGGATGAAATTTTGCGGGGAATTGATGCTCCGGTCGACGTGCGATTCGGCCGCGAAATTGATGATCGCGTAAATCTGCTCCTCGTGCAGGAGGGTGTCCATCTGGTCGGGGTTGGCGATGTCGGCCTGGAAAAATTCATAGCGCGCGCCGTGCTCCTCGACGACGCCGTCGAGATTGGCGAGGTTGCCGGCGTAGGTGAGGGCGTCGACATTTGTCACGTACGCCGGCTTGTAATGTTGCAGAATGTAACGAATAAAGTTACTCCCGATGAACCCACAGCCGCCTGTCACCAAGATGCGCATCGGAGCGCTACCTAACAGCGGAGAGCAGCCCGCGCGAGGAGAAATTGACGCAGCCGCGCCGCCGCCGCTCGGAGAGCGGCTCGCCCGGATCGATTGGACGTTCTGGGCGATCATCGCCTTGGGCGCGCTCCTCCGGTTCCTCCTCCTGAGCATAAAGCCGCCGCACTTCGACGAGGGGATCAACGGCTGGTTCGTCGATCAGATGCGGAGGAACGGCTTTTACCGCTACGATCCGACGAATTATCACGGGCCGCTCCATTTCTACATTCTCTTCCTCGCGCAATCGCTTTTCGGCCGCCACATCTGGGCGCTGCGGCTGCCGGTGGTGCTGGCGAGCATCGGGTCGATTTTCCTGACGCTCAAATTCGAGCCGCTGGTCGGGCGGACGATCAGCCGGTTCGCGGCCTTGGCGATGGCGATCTCGCCGGCTTTCATCTTTTACGGGCGCTATTCGATCCACGAAGTGTGGCTGCTGCTTTTCTCGATGCTCTTCGTCCTCGGGCTGCTCGGACTCTGGCGCTTTGGCACCCGCGGCTACCTTTGGTGCGTAGGGATTGGAGTGGCCGGGATGATCCTGACGAAGGAGACTTACTTCATCCACATCGGCTGCGCGCTCATCGCGGGAGTGGTGCTCTGGATTTCGCACCGGATAACGCCGTTGCCCGAGCTGAAGCGCGCGCGGCAACAGTGGGATCTCGTCGATCTCGCGATGGTCGCCGGGACCGGCATTTTTTTCATCGTCTTCTTTTACTCGGGCACGTTTCTCAACTGGCCGGGCCTCAAAGGGCTCTATCAGACATTTGGCACCTGGTTTCGCACCGGTTCGAATGGCAACGGCCATGAAAAGCCGTGGCCCTACTGGCTCGAACTGACGGTGCGCTATGAGTGGCCGGTCTTCATCGGACTCACGCTTTGCCTCG
This sequence comes from Chthoniobacterales bacterium, assembly GCA_035568735.1. Classification (GTDB taxonomy): domain Bacteria; phylum Verrucomicrobiota; class Verrucomicrobiia; order Chthoniobacterales; family UBA10450; genus Palsa-1392. Next base: position 1,962 of record DATMNS010000267.1, read on the forward strand.
CCTGCCAGTTCTTTAAGAACTTTGTCATCCGCTACCTCGCGATCTATGGCGTCGGGCTCTTCATTGCCTACAGCATCATCCACTACAAGACGCCGTGGATCATCATCAGCGTCGTCTGGCCATTCCTGTTTGTTTTCGCGGCGGGGGCGACCGCGAGGAAGATTCCGCGCCCGGCTTTTTACGTGGTCGGTTTTGCACTCGTCGGGTTTGGCTTGGGAGCGGTCGCCAGTTTCCTGGTCCAGGCCGCGACGATGCCCGCAAGCTGTACCTGGCCGGTCTATTTGCGCGAAGCCGTCAACATCACGATCGCCGCGTCCAGCACGAGTCCGGTCTGCGGGGAAATCGGCGAGCGGTTATTCGGCTCGGCTGTTTTCGGCGCCCTGCTGGGCGGAGGGCTTGGTTTCCTCATCGGAAAGTCTTCGAAAATAAGCGAAGGAGTGATGCGAGCGGTGCAACGCGGCGCGGTCGGTCTGGCGCTGGCGATCTCGCTCGCGCTCGCCATTTTTTTGAATTACTTCCGCTGCAGCACCGACAGCGAGCCGTATGTCTATGTTCAGACCTACAATGATATCTACCGGCTGATGAACCCGTTGATGCGGCTGGTGCGGAGTAATCCGCTCAACTATCGCATGGTCGGTCATTTCATCCGGACAAGCACTTATCCGTTCCCGTGGCTACTGGGCGATTTCGCCAACGTCGGCTATTATGAGAATCATAACTCGCCGGGCAAATTCGATGCGGATTTCCTTGTCGTGCAGAGTGATCGCATTGCGGAAGTGGAGAAGAAGCTGCATGAGAGCTACTTCACTGAGCCGATGACTATTCGGCCTTACCAGGACACCTCGAAGCTCTATTTCAACGCGAAGACCTTCGGGAAACTTTTCCGGGGCAGGAAGCCGGACTTCGTCGGCCAGGCCGCACCGACGCCGGCGACACCTCGATGAAGTTCTTTGCGGCGGGATTGACTCTCGTCAACATCGCAACCATCGCCGGGCTGCTC
>DATMNS010000268.1:0-5062 GCA_035568735.1 Chthoniobacterales bacterium
GATCGCCTGCCCCCACTCGACCTGCAGCGGCTCCGCTTCCTTGCCGCAGCGCCGCGCGACCTCGAGCCACTTGTCGGAAAACGCACCGCACATGCAGCAGAGGACGCGTTGCCTGACCAGATTGCGAATCGCCGCTTCCATCACGCCCCAGGCCGAGGAGGTGGAAAGAAAAACCGGCTGTTTGGTTCCGAATAGTTCCTGGAGGCGCGGATGGATCGCGCGGTAGAGGTTTTTGAAATCGTCGCCGCGATGACCGATCATCGGCCGGGAAAAAGCCGCGAGCGTCTTCTCCGAGACCTCGACCGGACCGGGCGTGAAAAGTTTGTCGTGTGGAATCACGGCTGAAACGTCCAACGTCCAACCCGCCTTCGCAACGCTTCGGCGCGGCAGGCGTCCAACGTCCAACGTTCAACTCGGCGGGCCTCCGGGGCCGCGCCGGGAAGGGGCTTGCGCGGAAAACCTTCGCGTGGCATAGACACAACTCCCGATTTTCCATGGCCACTGTATCGCAAATGACCGCCGATCCCGCGCTCGAGACCCATCTTTTCTGGGTTCAATACAAGACGACCATCATCGCAGTCGTCGCTGTCCTGGTGCTCGGCGCACTCGGTTATGCTGGTTTCCTGCTCTACACCACGCGCCGCGCCGCCGACGCGACCGCCCTTTTGAGCGCCGCAAAATCAGCACAGGATTATCAGCAGTTGATCGATCGTTATCCCGGCAGCGAACCGGCCGCGAGCGCCTACTTGCTCCTCGCCGCGCAACAACGGGCGACCAGAGACTACACCGGCGCGAACACGACCCTGCACAAATTCATCGACCAGTATCCAAAACACGAACTGATCACGACCGCGTGGATGGGTGTGGCGGCAAATCTCGAGTCGTTAGGCAAGAACGACGAGGCACTCAGCACCTATCAGCGGCTCGTGACCGAATACCCGCAGAGCTTTAACGCGCCGCTCGCGATGCTGGCGGAGGTGCCCTTCCTGAAAGCGAAGAGCCGCTTCGACGAAGCGCGCCGGGTTTGCGAAACACTGCTGACCCAGTATCGCGACAGTATCGTGGCCAACGATGCGATGCGGGAATTGACCTCTTTGCCGCAGCCCACGGCGAGCGCCAAGTCGCCCGCCCAGGTAACGCTCCAGGCAGAACCCTCCATTCCGATGGCCCGACCGGAAGAGACTGCCGCGCCGGCCGCGACGCCGTAGCCGCTTCGCTCTGCGAAGCGCGGCCTGACGCGCTCATCGTCGGACCAGCGAACGAGCTTTCCCGCGCAGAGCGAGGCGTCGGCCAGCGCTTACCGCTTCGAGAACTGGAACCGCTTGCGCGCGCCCGGTTGACCGGACTTCTTCCGTTCCTTCATCCGCGGATCGCGCCTCAGCAACCCTTCGGCTTTGAGCGTGCCGCGAAGATTCGCGTCGACCTGCAACAAGGCGCGCGAAATCGCAAGGCGCGCGGCCCCGGCCTGACCGGTGGCGCCGCCGCCGGTGGTGTTGACCGAGATGTCGTACGCGTTGGTGAGTTTCACCACCTGGAGTGGTTGCAGCACCGTGTTTTGCAGCGGCACGGTCGGGAAATAATCCTCGAAGTTCTTGCCGTTGATGTCGATTTTGCCGTTACCCGGCGTCATGCGGATGCGCGCGACGGCGGTTTTGCGGCGACCGGTGGCGATAAATTCCTGCGTCTCAGCCATGAAAGTAGTTCGTTAGTCCAACGTAACCGTCTGCGGTTGCTGCGCGACGTGGGGATGTTCGTCGCCGCTGTAGACTTTTAGTTTCCGATAAACCGCCCGGCCAAGTTTGTTGTGTGGAATCATCCCGCGGACGGCGTGTTCCACCAGCAGCTCGGGATGCCGCGCGCGGCGGGAGCGCGCGGTCTCGGTTTTGTGGCCACCGACAAAACCCGAGAAGCTCATGAAGGATTTTTGTTCCTCCTTCTTGCCCGTCAGTCGCACCTTGTCGGCGTTGATCACGACCACGAAATCGCCGGTATCGACGTGGGGCGTAACGATCGCCTTTTCTTTGCCACGGAGCAACTTGGCGGCTTTGACCGCGACGCGGCCGAGCACCTGATCACGGGCATCGATGATCCACCATTTGCGGTCGACCTGATCTGCTTTTGCGGAAAACGTTTTCATCGGGGAGTTCTCGGGAAGGGCGGGGAAATTAGTGGCGGCGACAGCAGGTGTCAAATCCCGCCCCGGTCGAGGCAGTGGCACCGCGGATGCTTTCTCCCAGAGGATGCGAAAGGTGCTCATTCTGGCCATTCTGCCAGCGATTTTCTGCGTCTGCACCGCGACGGCGCAATCAAATGGGTCGCCCGGTCCCGCGACGGCCGGCGCCGAGGTCATCCGCGAGATGAACCTCGCGCGTCAACATCCGGAACGCTACGCTCTTCAACTCGAGGAATTGCGCGGTCATTTCCGTGGAGACGTTCTCATTCTTCCGGGCCGGACGATGTTGCGCACCCGCGAAGGCGCAGGCGCAGTGGACGACGCGATCCGATTCTTGCAGCGCGCGCGCCCGCTCGCGCCGTTGATTATTTCGCCCGGCATTTCCCTGGCTGCGGCAGAGCACGTCGCCGATCAGGCTGCGGGCGCCTTCGGTCATGGCGGATCTGATCACAGTGACCCGGGCGAAAGGATGAATCGCCATGGAACCTGGAGCGCACTCTGGGGGGAGAACATTGCCTATGGCAAAGCAACGGCGCGAGACGCGGTCGTCGCATTGATCATTGACGACGGCCTGCGCAGCCGGAAACATCGCAAGAACATTTTCAATCCCGCCTTTAATTACGCCGGCGCGGCACTGGGACCGCATGCTTGCTACGGCACGGTTTGCAGTATCGATTTCGCCGGTGGCTACGTCGAGTTGGCCAACACTTCGCGTTCGCTCCTGGCGCACAACTAAAGTCGGGTATTGATCCCATTCGGCCTCTCGGTCGGATGAGACCCATGGGACGAATAGGACCTGTGGCTTTGCCAAAACCCCGGCTGGTCAACCGTCCCGCGTCGGTTTAGATATCGCGTTCGCCATGACCCAGCCCGACCTTCCCAAATCCGCCATCAGCCCGCGCCGCGCGGAGGATTTTCCCGAGTGGTACCAGCAGGTCATTCGCGCCGGCGACATGGCGGAGCCGAGCAATGTGCACGGCTGCATGGTGATCAAGCCGTGGGGCTACGGCATCTGGGAAAACATGCAGCGCGCGCTCGACGCGATGTTCAAGGCGACCGGGCACAAGAACGCCTATTTCCCACTCTTTATTCCGCTCAGCTACATGCAGAAGGAAGCGGAACACGTCGAAGGTTTCGCCAAGGAATGCGCGGTCGTCACCCATCATCGGCTAGAGTTGAATGCCGACGGAAAAATGGTGCCGGCGAGCCCGTTGACCGAGCCGCTGGTCATCCGGCCGACCTCCGAGACGATCATCGGCGCGAGCTACGCGAAGTGGGTGCAATCCTACCGCGACCTGCCGATCCTGATCAACCAGTGGGCCAATGTCGTCCGCTGGGAAATGCGTCCTCGTTTGTTTTTGCGGACCACCGAATTTCTCTGGCAGGAAGGTCACACCGTGCACGAAACGGAAGCCGAGGCGCGAGCCGAGACGAGGCAGATGCTCGAGGTTTACGCAACCTTCGCGCGCGATTACCTGGCGGTTCCGGTTTACACCGGCGAGAAATCGGAGAGCGAGCGTTTCCCCGGCGCGGTGCAAACGCTCTGCCTCGAAGCGATGGTGCAGGATCGCAAGGCGATCCAGGCTGGCACCTCGCATTTTCTCGGGCAGAATTTTTCCCGCGCAAGCGGGATTCGATTCCAAACACGCGACGGAAAACAGGAGTTCGGCTGGACGACGAGCTGGGGTGTGAGCACCCGCCTTGTCGGCACGCTCATCATGATGCACGCGGATGACGACGGCCTCGTCCTGCCGCCGCGCATTGCACCGACCCATATCGTCATTCTGCCGGTCACGCCGAAACCGGAAACGCGTGACGCGGTGCTGGCCGCGGCGCACGAACTGGCGACGCAATTGCGCGCTCTCACCTGGCACGGCGCGCCGCTCGAGGTGCATATCGATCAGCGGGATCTTGGCGGCGGTGTGAAAAATTGGGAATGGATCAAGAAAGGCGTGCCGTTGCGCGTCGAACTCGGCCCGCGCGACCTGGAAAGCGGAAACGTTGCCGTCACGCGGCGCGACGGCCTTCCTGTGGCGGGGACCGCCGACCCCGGCAAACCGGCGCCGAAGTCATTCCTGCCGAGCGCTATTTTCGTTCGCCAGGCAACTGAGCTGCTCGATGCGATCCAACAAAATCTTTTTGCGCGCGCGCTCGCATTTCGTGATGCGCACACTCGTGCGCTCGAGACCAAGGAAGAGTTCTACAAGTTCTTCACTCCCCAGAACCCAGCCAAGCCGGAGATCCACGGCGGCTTTGCCCGCGCCCACTGGGACGGCAGCCGCGCGGTCGAGGAGCAGATCAAGAACGACCTCAAGGTCACGATTCGCTGTATCCCGTTCGACGATCCCCAAAACCCGCCGGAGAGCGGGCAATGCGTCATCACCGGCGAGCCGAGCGCGCGACGCGTTCTCTGGGCAAAATCCTATTAACGGCGTCCCCCGGCGCGTTTGGAGGTGTCTCAGTTTCCCCTTGTTCGTTAGGCGCCCTTCATCGATCGGAAGCTGAAGCCAGCGATCAGCGTCGTCTGGAAATCCGCTTCCGGGGCGACGTTGGTCAGTTGAATAAGCCGCGTCTCCCACCGCCAAAAGGCGCTCGTGATTTCGAATGTTATTGACCGGCGATATGGCCGCGACGCGCAACCTTCACGCCGCTGCCTGGCCCGGGCGATTCGCCAAAAGTTACAGGGACGTTACTTTTCGTTCGCTACTTATTCGCGCACCGGAGGGCGATGCCCGAGTGTTTCACAGGACCACCGGTAAAGGGATTGATTTCCGCCGTTTCGGCGGGCCTCGATCCTGTTATGATGAGAAAAAAATGAATCGCGATTTGCTCCTCCGACTCCTCGCCGCGTCCAGCCTGACACCGGCTGTTTGCCTTGGACAGGCGACG
>DATMNS010000269.1:0-3969 GCA_035568735.1 Chthoniobacterales bacterium
ACGCCATAGGCCAGGGCCACGCGATAGACCCGCCGCTGTTTTAGTTCGCGAAGAAAACCGCGCATGGGCTGATGACGTTACACGTTCCGAATGAGGGCTGCGAGATGGAGCGCCGGGGTTTACGGGTGAGCTAACTCGCCCGCGTCGTAGGCGATCTCACCGCCAATCACCGTCATCAGACAATGGGTGCGCAGAATATCGGGCTCGGGGATTTGCATGATGTCGGCCGAGAGAATCGACAGGTCGGCCAGCTTTCCCGGCGCGATCGAGCCCTTCTCATTTTCCTGAAATGCGGCGTAGGCCGGCCAGCGGGTCAGCATCTCGAGCGCTTGTTGCCGCGAAACGGCCTGCTCTGGATGCCAGCCCGGGCCACTGAATCCGTTTTGACTTTTCCGCGCGACCGCGGCGTAGAATTCGATCATCGGGTTGCCCTGCTGCACCGGCGCGTCAGAGCCCGCCGTGATAATCGCGCCGCTCTTGAGCAAACTCTGCCAGGCGTAGGCGCCGGCGAGCCGCTTCTCGCCGAGCCGACTGGGCGCGAAGAAAAGATCGCTGATCGCATGCGACGGCTGCATCGAGGCGATCACGCCTAACTTCGCGAAGCGCGGGATATCGGACGGGCTGAGGATCTGCGCGTGTTCGACGCGCCAGCGCGGTTCTTTCACTTTGCGCTCGTTAGGCGGGACGGCTTGGAACGCCTCCTCGTAAAGGTCGAGGATGATGCGGTTGGCCCGATCGCCGATGGCATGCGTCTCGACCTGGATGCCGCGGCGCAGCGCGGCGCGCAACATCGGGCGCAGGTCCGCTTCCTTCTGGGTGAGAAACCCCGAGGTGTCGGCATCGGAGTATGGCTCCAGGAGTGCGGCGCTGCGCGAACCGAGCGAGCCGTCGAACACGATCTTGATCGTGCGCGTTGTGAAATGATGATCGTAGGCGTCGAGAATCGGACCGTCCTGCAGGATTTTGTCGGCCGCTTCACCCGGGCCATACACTGCATTGTAGATGCGCAGCTTGAGCTTGCCTTGCCCGTAAAGCTTCTCCATCAGCTCGAGTTGCGGGAGGTAGCTACCGGCATTTTGGATTTTGCACCAGCCGAGTTGGACGGTGCGGAGCGCGCCCAGGAAAATCGCTTTCTCGTTATCCTCCGGCGACGACGGCGGGATTTTTTTCTCGACCAACTCCATCGCGTTATCGAGCAACATGCCGGTCGGTTCACCGGTCTTTTTGTCGCGCAGGATTTGTCCGCCGAATGGATCAGCCGTCGTGCGATCGATCCCCGCCGCTTTCAGCGCCGCGCCATTCGCGACCGCGCTGTGGCCGTCGGCGCGCACGAGGAAAACCGGAATCGCGGGCGCGACCCGGTCGACATCTTCCCGGGTCGGAAAGACCGGCGGTTTCCAAAACGTCTCGATCCAACCGCGGCCGGTGAGCCAGCGGCCAGGTTCACTTTTCTGAGCCGCTTGCTTCACCTCGTTAAGAAAGATTTCGCGGCTCGTCGCGTCCTCGAGATTCAGACGGGTTAAACGCTCGCCCACGCCCAGGATGTGGTAGTGCGAATCCGTTAGGCCGGGCACGACTGTTTTTCCGGCGAGATCGATCGTGCGGGTGGACGGACCGGAATATTTCTTCGCTTCTTCATTCGAACCCACAAAAAGAATCCGCTCGCCCCTGATGGCGATCGCGGCGGCGTGCGGCCGGGCGTCGTTCACCGTGTAAACGTTGCCGTTTACAAAAATCGTGTCGGCCGGCGACGGAGTTTCGGATCCGGCACGAAGAGGAAGGACGAGGCCGAGAGTGATGGCGAGCGGAAAGAGAATGTTCTTCACGTCCAGTTCGGTGGGCGTTTCTCGAGGAAGGCGTGGATGCCTTCTTTGGCTTCGGCCGACTCGCGCGCTTCCATGTGATGACGCAGCGCCAGATCGATATCCTCACCGACCGAAGAAGACCAGAGTTCCTCGATGAGGCGTTTGGTATTGGAGATCGCCCCGGGAGCGCCCTGCAAAATGGCGGTCGTCAGTTTTTGCGTTTCGTTCTCCAATTCGTTAGGGGTGACGACCCGGTTGACCAGGCCCATCTCGCGGGCGCGCTCGGCGCCGATCAAATCGCCCGTGAAAAGCAATTCGCGCAGATCGCGCTCGCGCAGTTGCCGCCGGAGAAAGGTCATCACCAGGCCGGCGACCAGACCGCGTTTCGCCTCGGGATAGCCAATCCTGGTGTGCGCCACGGCGAGGACAAAGTCGCAGGCCGACATCAGACCGGCGCCGCCCGCGACCGCGGCCCCGTGGATCTGCGCGATCGTAATCAAGCGCGTCTCGCTGATCGTGCGCAAGGTTCTCGCCACCATCTCGGCGGAGCGATGTGCTTTTTCCATCTCGGTGGTTTCCTGTAGATCCAGTCCGGCGCAGAAGGCCTTGCCCGCGCCGCGCAGGATGAGGATGCGCCGCTTTTCGTCGGCCGCGGCGCTTTCGACGGCGGTGGCCAGTTCGGTCATCAACTCGATCGTGAGAGCGTTGCGCCGCTCCGGACGGTTGAGGGTGAGAATCGTGGTGCGGGAATCTTTTTCTTCAACGAGGATATTTGGCATAACGAATGGGTTCGCGAGTTTAAGCGGGCTGCGCTGAGCTCGCGAGACCCAAAACCGATCGCCGGAAAAACGCAATGGCAAAACAGGGCTTGCAGCGAGCGCGACCGCAATGACGCTCTCTCGACCAGAGCGCACTTTTCGTGATGCCAGACCAGAACGTGAAACTGATCGAGTGCCCGCGCGATGCGTGGCAGGGACTGCCGGGACACATTCCGACGGAGCGCAAGGTGCGCTACCTGCGGGCGCTGATTGACGCTGGCTTCCGACACATCGATGCGGTGAGTTTTGTTTCGCCGAAAGCGGTGCCGCAGATGGCGGACAGCGAAGCGGTCCTAGCCCAGCTCGCTCCGCCCGACGACGTCGAGATCATCGGCATCGTGGTGAACGAAAAGGGCGCGGAGCGCGCGATCGCGACGGGGGCGGTCCGCACCCTGGGCTATCCTTGTTCGATCTCGGAGACGTTCCTGCGCCGGAACCAGAATCAATCGCCAGAGGAAAATCGCGCGACCCTCACCAGGATTCACGAGCAGGCCGAGGCCAGCGGCCTCAAGATGGTCGTCTACATTTCGATGGCCTTCGGAAATCCATATCAGGACCTTTGGAGCATCGAGCGCCTCGTCGAAGCAGTGCGAGGCATCGCTGCGCTCGAAGTCGGCTCGATTTCTCTGGCGGATACGGTTGGCATGGCGAAGGAGAAGATGATCGGCGAAGTGGTGGCGGCGGTTGTAGCCGGGATCGATGATCCCGGGCTCGAGATCGGAGTCCACCTGCACAGCACGCGGCCGGAAGCCGCGGCCAAAGTCCTGGCCGCCTACGACGCAGGATGTCGGCGTTTCGACGCGGCGCTCGGCGGCCTCGGTGGTTGCCCTTTTGCGCAGGATGAGCTGGTTGGGAACATCCCGACAGAGGAAGTGATTCGCGCGCTAAGCCAGCGCGGCATCCAACTCCCGCTCACACCTGAGAAAGCGACGTCCCTCAACGAGCGAATCAGCCAGCAATTCAGCAGTTAAGCCCTAGCCCGGGGCAGCGTTGGAGCGGTTTCTCGGATATTTTGCTTCCACTGGTGGATGCTCGCCTGCAAAAATCCCCTTCATGCCGCCGACCGGTTAACAAATCCCTTAGAACATGAGATCCCGACCCTCGGAGCATAGACTGACGCGTTCCAAAGGCCTCCTCCGTGTTGTCCTTGTGGCTGGCGTCGGATGCGTGTCTTTCCTTGGCGCGAGCACCTACGCGCAGGAGCCAACGCCAGGAGCAGAGGACACGGCGGAGCGAATCGTAACGGGATCGAACATTCCAACGGCCGAAGAGGTCTCCGCCTCGGCGCTCGATACGGTTACGACCCGGGATATCGCCGAAACGGGAGGCACCTCAGATGTGCTAAC
>DATMNS010000270.1:0-26674 GCA_035568735.1 Chthoniobacterales bacterium
CGAGGCATTGAGCGAATCGAGATCGAGCGCGACATGACCATCGATGTTTTGCTCGGCGAGGGTCGCCATGCCCGCCGGGATCTCGCCGTAAATCGGAACGTCCACCACCCGGCTGTGCGGCGCGGAAGTAATCAAGGCGCGCGCCTTGCGTGCGTGGCGCTGGAGAAAACCTTTGCGCTCCAGCGCGGCGATGTATTGCATGACCGAGGTCTGGCTGGCGAAGCCGAAGTGTTTCTGGATTTCACGCGTGCTCGGGGTGAGCCCTTTGCCGCGTTGTTCCGCCTGGATGAATTGCAGGACGTTCTTCTGCCCGGGCGTGAGCATATGAACATGTTGGCGAAAACCTCCGCGCGCGCAAGCGCCAAATGCCAATCAGGCAGCCGTTAACTGAAATCTCTTTTCGGCGGTCTGCTCCAGCAGCCGGGTGAGATAGGCCATCGAATCGTAGCGCTCCACCATCCCTGCCATTTCGTTAGGCCAATCGACCTCACCGCGCGGCCATTGCGCGAGCTCCGCCTGGTAGGTGGCCCGCAGCTGCTCCTCCACCTTGCCTAACCGTTGCTCCAACTTCCCCCGCTCCGGCTGAAGCAGCGCGCGCGCGAGGCTGCTTCGCGCCGCCTTGTTCTGCAGCAGCCACCGCTCGATCTCGCGCAGCAACGTGCCGGTGTTCCAGAAAAGCTCCGCCACCGACGACGGAACCGGGCGACCGGCGGTGAGCTCGGCGCCTTCCAGCGTGAGCAGATGATGCAGGCGCAACTTCGGCTCGCTCAGCACGCGAAACGCTTCGTTCAATTCCGCATCTGCCGGTGCGGCGCGGGCCAGCGAGAAATATCTTTCCTTCAGCTTTTCGAGATTGAGCCAGGGCCGCCGCGCTTCACCGAGGAGCGCGAAGTAATCGGTCATGCCGAGAAGCTTTCGCCGCAGGAACAATGCGCGACCGCATTCGGATTCGTCACCTTGAAGCCGCCTTTTTGCAGGTCGTCGCTGAAATCGAGGACCGACCCGCTGACGAAAAGTGCGCTCTTCGGGTCGACCACGACCCGGACGTTGCAAGACTCGACCATGATATCGCGGTTCGCCGGGCCATCGACCAAATCCATTTTGTATTGCAGTCCCGAACAGCCGCCGCCGATCACCGCCACCCGCAAGGCACCATGCGCGCGTCCCTGTTTTTGCAGGAGCGAAGTCAGCTTGCGCGAGGCGTTCTCGGTCACTTTGACGAGGCGCTCGTTGCCGATTTTGAATTTGATTTCGCCCGGGGGCGAAGAAGCAGCGGACACGAGGGAATTTACGCCGCTTCGAGACAGGTTGCCAAATGGAGGCGCGCGATTTCCTCCACCTCCGGCAAAGTGGAGACGCGCTGAAATTTTTCACGCAGCAGTTTGCTCCCCGGCAATCCCTTGGAATAGGCCATCAAACGGCCCCGCATCGAACGCATCGCGAGGTCTTCGACGCCGCATTCCGCGACGGCCAGTTCGCAATGCCGCTGGATGAGCGCCCATTTTTCCGCCGGCTCCGGCGGCGGCAAAAGTTCGCCGGTCGCGAAGTAATGTTTCGTCTGCGAAAAAATCCACGGAGAACTCATCGCGGCGCGCCCGATCATGGCGCCGGCGATGCCGGATTCGGCTCCGCGTCGGGCCACGTCGGTCGCGGAAAAGAGATCGCCGTTGCCGATCACCGGGATGGAGACGGCGGCCGCGACCTGGGCGATCACGTCCCAATCGGCCGCGCCGGAATAGCCCTGGGCCCGGGTGCGACCGTGGACCGCGAGCGCCGCCATGCCTAACGACTCCAAAAGTTGCGCTACGCTCACCGCATTGACCGTCGCATCGTCCCAGCCGGTGCGAATCTTGGCCGTGACCGGCAAGGGAGCGACCGCCCTAACGACTGCGTCAGCTACCTTGCCTAACGTTGGGCAATCCTTGAGCAGGGCCGAGCCGCCGTTCTTCGCGACCACCTTGTTCACTGGGCAGCCGAAGTTCAGGTCGATGAAATCCGGCTGCACCCATTCGACCACGGCCCGCGCGGCCGCCGCCATGTGTTCCGCGTTGCCACCGAAAAGCTGGACACCGATCGGTCGTTCGATGGCGTCGAAGTCGAGGTAGCCGCGGGTTCGGGCATTGCGCCGGAAGACGCCTTCCGAGGAGACAAACTCTGTCACCAGAACATCGGCGCCGCGCTCCTTGCAAAGTTGCCGGAAAATTTTATCCGAGACGCCGGCCATCGGGGCCAGGTAGAGCGGGAAACGCCCGTTGGAAAACCAGGGAAGCATGGGCGGGATCAAATGACTAATTTCGAACGACGAATTCCGAAGGCCTGACGAAACCCGGAGGCCAGAAGGTTGCAGAAGGCGGTTTTGTCATTCGGCATGGGTCATTCCTTCGTCATTCGGCATTCGGCATTCGTCATTAACCCCATCACCTCCATCTGCACCTCTTCCAACTCGTCCAGCCGGAGTTGCGGATCGGGCACGACGAAGACATCCCCGGTTTTCCCGTGCTCGTAGATCAGGATGCGGCCGCGGTCGCCGTTCTCAGTTCGGATTTGTTTGAGGATCCGTTTTCTCTCCAGCATGGCCGCGAGCACGTAACAGGCATTGGCGTTGGCGCGATCCGCGGCCGCGACCAGGCGTCGAAAAAGCTCCTCCGCATTCTCCTTCGGCAACGGCTCCGGCGGTGCGGCGGGCGGCGGTTCGAAACGGGCTCGCCAAAAAGAAAAAGGCTGCAAGTTTTCGTTGCGCTGCCGCCAGGCTTCTTCGCTCAGATCCTGCCGGCGAAAACCAGCGCCCTCGCGAAAAAGCAGGGTGTAAAAATTCTCACCCGGCGCAAACGGGCGGCCCGTCACCGCGCACGCTTCGGCCCGGTGCTGGATCGACCATTCGTCCGCCAGAGGATTCATGCCACGCGCAAACTACGCCAGAGCGCCGCCGGATTAAAGCTGGGCGCTTCGCGGTTCGTCGCGCGCAGATGGAGCAGGTAGAGACCGATCAGAAAAAAGATCAAATTCGGCGTCCAGGCCGCGACCATCGGCGAGACCCGGTCGCCTTCGCCGAGCGCGAGAAAAAGATGAATCAAAAAATTCATGGTGAAGACCAGCCCGATCGCCGCCGCCACACTGGCAAGAATGCCGCGCCGGGAGAAACCGATCCCAAGCGGCGTCGCCATGACCGCCACGACCATGCACGTCCAGGGCAGCGCCCAACGGTATTGCAACTGAGTGCGAAAGGGGGCGAGGAGGGTTTCGGGAAAATCGGCGTTGAAACGCAAGTAATCCTGCAGCTCGGAGATGCCGAGAAACTCCGGGCGAACGTTGGCGCTGCTCAGGCGATAAGGCGTCTCGGTCCAGCCGGGGAGGAGAAGATAGGGGACCACCACGTCGTTCGTGATGTTGCCGGCGACGTCGTAGGTCACCATCCTCGTCTTTTCCAGCCGCCAGGTTTTGAGTGCCGGCTCGTAGAAAGCCTCGGTCGCAATATAGTTCCGGACGATATTCTCCTCCGCATCCTGCTGCACGATTTGCACGCCGAAGAAATCATTCGAGTTCGGCCGGAAACGCGAGACGTACCAGGTGCGATGGTCGGTCCGGTTGCGAAAAACCTGTCCGTAGATAACCACCTCGCGCACTCCGCCGCGATTGACCTGGTCGAAGAAATTCTTCCGGGCCAGCTCAGCGTGGGCGGCGAGTGAGTAATTCAAAGCGAGCGTCGCGCCAGTGGTGAGGAGTCCGATGACGAGCAAAGGGAAGACGACCCGGGGAACACTTACGCCCGCCGTCAACATCGAGACGATCTCATTCGCGCGCGACATTCGGCCCAGCGAAAAAAGGAGCGCCAGGAGCAAAGCAACCGGCAACAGAATCACCAGAACCTCTGGGATCTGGGTCCAGTAAAATTTCACGACCAGCGCGAACGGTGCGCGCTCATCGAAGATCGTCGAACTGTTGTCGCTGATGTCGAAGATGAGCCAGATCGAAAGGAAGCCGAGAATGCAATAAACATACGGCTGGAGGAAGTTTCGAATGATGTAGCGGTCGAGCAGCCTCATGGGGGAAATTTCGAAATCCGAATGTCGCAGTGCGAAACCGGCACGAAACTGAAAACTCGAATCTTCAAAAAATGCGCGTCCGACGCCGGAGGTTTTCGATTTTGAAGATTGGTCATTCGGATTTCGATATTCGATATTCGAATTTCCCGCGTAACTTCGCGGGAATGATTGCGCTCAAAGATTCCCTCGCGAGCGACTTTGTCGAGCGCGTGCGGACGATTTTTGCCGAGGACGGCCTGTTGGCGAAAGCGCGCAACTTCGAATATCGGCCCGAGCAACAGGCGATGGCCGCGGCGGTCGCGCGCACGCTGGAGGAGGAACGCCATCTCGTCGTCGAGGCCGGCACCGGGGTCGGCAAGTCACTCGCTTACCTCGTGCCGGCGATCCTCTTCGCGCTCGAGAAAAAAAAGAAGGCGATCGTCTCGACCCACACGATCAACCTGCAGGAACAGCTCCTCTTCAAGGACATCCCGATCGTAAAAAAAATCCTGCCAGTCGAGTTCGAGGCCGCGCTCATGAAGGGCCGGCAGAATTATCTTTGCCCCCGGCGGTTGGAGCGCGCCCTGCAAAACGCGAACGAACTCTTCAACACCACCGAGCAGGCCGACCTAGCCCGGCTGGCCGACTGGGCACGCACGACAAGCGACGGGACATTAAGCGACCTGCCGCTCGAGCCCGATCCGAAAGTCTGGACGCAAGTCTGTAGCGAGGCTCACCTCTGCACGCAGAAGACCTGCGGACAAAACACGCGCTGTTTTTTCCAGCAGGCGAAGAGGCGCCTGCTCGCGGCCGACGTGGTGGTGATCAATCACACCCTTCTCTTCATGCTCCTCGGCAGCCCCGAAGAACAGGAGGATCGCGCGGAAGGCTACCTCTTCCCTAATGACTTCATCGTTTTCGACGAAGCGCACACCATCGAACAGGTGGCTTCGCGACAGATCGGGATCGGGATTTCGCAGTACGGTTTGCGCGCCACTATCCAGCGGCTTTACAACGCCCGCTCCAAGAAAGGGCTTTTCACCGTCACGCGTGACGCGGCCGGGGTGACGCTGGCCGCTGCGCTCGTCGAGGAAGCGGACCGGTTTTTCGCCGCCATCGATGAACGCGCCAATTTCAAGAAAGGCCGCGAATGCCGGGTGCGGGAGGCCGATTTCGTCGCCGACCAGATCACCGGACGATTGGCTGCGCTGCAGGCGCGGATCGGCGAAGTGGTGCGCAAAACGGACGATGAATTTCTCAAATCCGAGCTGCAGGAGCTTGGACGACGGATTGCCGAAGCGCGTGAAGGGATCTCGATTTTTCTGCAACAGAGCGCGCGGGAATACGTCTACTGGATCGAGCGCACGGGAAGGGCCGCGCAGAATATCACGCTCAACGCGGCGCCGATCGATGTCGCGCCGGTCCTGCGGCGGATGTTGTTCCGTGACGATTGCACGAGCGTGATGACAAGCGCAACGCTCGCGGTCGGCCGGCCGGATCTCGCCTACTTCCGGCGGCGGATCGGGGCGGATGAAGCCGAACCGCTGCAGCTCGGCAGCCCGTTTGATTTTCAAAAACAAATGAAACTGTTCGTCGTGCGCAAAATGCCCGACCCGCGCGACGAAGCCTACGGCGCCGCGCTCGCGGAATGGGTGGCGCGCTTCGTCGAGGAGACGGAAGGGCGCGCGTTTGTGCTCTTCACCAGCTACCGCGCGATGCAGCAACTGGCGCTGGAGATGGAGGATTTTTTCGCGAGCCGCAAAATGAATTTGCTCGTGCAGGGCAAAGGCGCGCCGCGCAGCCAGCTCCTCGAGCAATTCAAAAACACGCCGCGCAGCGTGCTCTTCGGGACCGACAGTTTTTGGATGGGCGTCGATGTCCCGGGCGATGCGCTCTCCAATGTCATCATCACACGGCTGCCGTTCGCCGTCCCCGATCATCCGCTGATCGAGGCGAAGCTCGAACTCATTCAGGCGCGCGGCGGCGACGCCTTCACGGAATACTCGTTGCCGGAAGCGATCTTGAAATTCCGGCAGGGCGTCGGGCGCCTGATCCGGACCAAGAGTGACCGCGGCATCGTGGTGATTCTCGACAACCGGGTCGTGACGAAAACCTACGGACGGGCCTTTCTCAAAGCATTGCCGGAGTGCCCGGTGAAGATTTTGTGAGACGGTGGGGCTTGCTCAACTCTGCGCGACGTGCCCAGATTTCCCGACGGGAACAGTTACTTTTCTTGCCATGAAGCGTTTTGCTCTTGCCGCCGCGGCTGCCTTTCTCGCTGGTCTGGCCGCCGGGCGCTACATCCTGCCGCCGCCCCGGCTCACGACCGCGCCCGTTTCCTTTCCGGGCAATTCGTTAGGCGAAAAAACGACGACGCCCGATTTCGCATCCTGGCCCGCGATCACTTCCTCTGCGCGCCATTCCAGCACCGCCACGGCCGGACCTGCCTCCACGGAAACAATCGTCGCCGCCATCAAAAATGCGCTGGCGCGACCCCTAAACCGACGCGGCTACATCGAGCTGAGCGGACTGATCGATGGCATCGACCCCAAAAATGTGCGCAAGGTGCTCGACGCGCTGCAAACTCTGCCTGACCAACGCGAGAAATCGACCTACCTGGCGATGCTCGTCGCGCACTGGGCGGAGGGCGATCCGCAGGCCGCCCTCGCTTATGCGCAGACCGCCGGCACCGCTTCGGATCGCAAATCGACGGTCCCGGCCGCCCTCCGGTCCTGGGCAGAGAAGGATGCGACCGCCGCCAGGGCCTGGGTCCTGCAAATGCCAGCCGGCCAGGAACGCGATCGCGCTCTGCTAGAGGTGGTCTCCTCGTTAGCGGAAAACGATCCATCAGCCGCGCTCGACATGATGCAAACGTTGCCCGCCGCCGGCGGCGGACGGCAAAATTTTTACTGGCCGATTTTTTCTCGTTGGGCCAGCACCGACCCGGTGACAGCCGCGGCGCGCGCCGTGCAACTGCCGCCCGGTTCCGGACACGATACCGCCCTCCAGGTCGTCGCCTCCACCTGGGCGAATCAAGACGCCGAGGCCGCTTTCGCGTGGGCGAACACTTTGCCGCCCGGCCAGGGACGCGACAGTGCTGTGCAAAATGTTTTATCAAACTGGGCGAGTAAGGATCCGCAGCGCGTCGCCACCGTCGTCGCGGCCCTGCCGGCCGGTGCGATGCGCGAACAGGCGACCGCCAGCGTCGCGCGCCAATGGGCGCAAAACGATCCCACAGCCGCGCTCGCCTGGACGCAGGAACTTCCAACTGGCGAAGGGCAACGCCGCGCGCTGGAAAGCGTGCTGGCCAGTTGGGCGCAGAGCGATCCGGCGGCGGCGGCGGATTACGTGACGACGCTGCCAGCCGGTAAAGCGCAGGAGGACGCAGTGCGATCGATCGCCCGGCAACTCGCGAATGCCGATGTGCAACTGGCTTTGCATTGGGCGCAAACACTTCCCGAGGGCGCGACGCGGCAAAACGCGCTCAGTCCCATCGTCGCCCAATGGAGCGAAACGAATCCGGCCGCCGCCGCAGAGTTCGCCTTGAGCAATAGCAGCGGAGACACGCGCCGAAATTTGCTCGAAGATATTTCGCGCCGCTGGGCGCAGAGCGATCCGCAGGCCGCTCTGGGTTGGGCGCAGAATTTGTCCGACCCCGCCGCCTGCGCTGCCGTCCTGCCGAACATCATTTCCGCGGTCGCCGAAAGCGATCCAGCGAGAGCCGCCCAGATGACGCTGCGACTCTCCGGCGAAGCGCAAACCGCGGCGGCGACTTCCATTATCTCGCAATGGGCGGGGAGCGATCCGCAGGCCGCCAGCACGTGGGCCGCCTCGTTTCCAGAAGGAACAACGCGCGTCCAGGTTTTTCAAAATTTGATCAGTCGCTGGGCGCAAAGTGATCCGACCGCGGCCGCGAGCTGGCTGGGGAATTTATCCGATGGCCCTTCGCGCGACCAGGCGGTGAGCGTTTTCACCAACCGGATCAGTTTCTCCGATCCGCAAGCCGCAGTCCAGTGGGCGGCAACGATCGGCAACGATAGCCTGCGCAACAGTCAGGTAGAATCCACCGCCCGCACCTGGCTGAGGAACGATCCGCGCAACGCCTCCGCCTGGATCTCCAATTCGTCGTTGCCGGACGAGACCAAGGCGCGGTTGCTGAGCCCGGGCGGCTAGGGAGCCGGGATCTCGGTAGAGCGAGACTCCGTCGCGCTGGGGATGGCGCGACGCGCGGCGAAAGACGTCTTCTCCCCGGCTCGACGGAGTCTCGCCCTCCCAAAGGAATTATGTTCCCTTGAACATAGTCCTTCCCGGCTCTAATTTTTCGACCATGAAGGACGAACGCGCCGCGGAAATTTCGCACATTTTCTCGATCCTCCACAAGTGGGGCGTCCACACGTTAGGCGAACTCGCCGCCCTCACCCCGGATCAACTCGGCGCCCGGCTTGGCCCGGTCGCGGTGCGGCTCTGGGAACAGGCCAACGGTCGGGCGACGCGGCTCTTGCGACTCGTCAGGCCAACGGAAATTTTCGCCGAACAACTCGAGTTCGAGCACGAGATCGAGACGGCGGAACCGCTCCTTTTTGTTCTCCGGCGCTTTCTTGAGCAACTCACCCTGCGCCTCGGCGCGCTCCATCTCGTCGCGCAAGAGATCACGCTCGAAATGATTTTTGCCGATCCCCCAAAGGACGGATTCGCTGAGGTGAACAAGTCCCGCTATGAACACCGCTTCCACATTCCCGATCCGACCAACTCGCTGGAAATTTTATTCCGGTTGCTCCAGACCCATCTCGACACTTTTCGAGCGGACTACCCGATCGTGGCCGTGGGGCTCGCCGCGCAGGCGACCCACCCGGCGCGGCAACAGTTTCATTTTTTCGAGACGCCCTTGCGCGACCCGGGCCGACTGCACGAAACCCTCACCCGGCTCACGGGATTGTTAGGCCGAGAGCGGGTCGGGACGCCGGTCCTGGAGGATTCACATCGGCCCGATGCCTTTCATCTCGAGGCGTTTTCCTGGGAGTTGGCGCCCGCACCTACCGAATTGCCGAGGATGATCGGTCCGGCATTGCGCCGCTTCCGCACCGAATGTTTGCCCTCATGCGATGAGACGGTCCTGACACGACAGGGTCCTTATCTCGCCTCCGGCGATTGGTGGGACGAAAAGAAATGGCAACGCGCGGAATGGGATTTGGAGCTTGCCGACGGCGTGGTTTGCCGCTGCGAGGAACGCGGGGATGGCTGGGAGATGGAGGGCATTTATGACTGAAAAATTCGGCCGATTACGAGCACGATCATGAGCAGGAGCATGATTTTGAAAACGACCTCTACCTCGTGCTCGTGATCGTGATCGATCGACCTCGTATGTACGCCGAATTACACACCGCCAGCGCTTTCAGTTTTCTCCGCGGCGCTTCCTTTCCCGAGCAGCTCGCCGCGCGCGCGGCGGAGTTGGAGCTTCCGGCGGTCGCCCTGCTCGATCGCAACGGTGTCTACGGCGCGCAACGTTTTTCCGTCGCCTGTCGCGAGCACGGAGTGCGCCCAATCATTGGTGCCGACTTAACGATGGAGTGCGGCGCGATTCTGCCGGTATTGGTCGAGAATCGCGCCGGCTATAGAAATCTCTGCGCACTGCTTACCCAGGCGCATCTGCGCAGTCCGAAGGGAAGTTGCGCGATTCGGTGGGAAGAATTGCCGGAGTTTGGAGAAGGGTTGATTCCCCTGCTGGGGAGCGCACGCGCCCCGCGCGCTCCGGCCGGCGCCTCGCCGGACGGCCGCGCTGCCAAGACGCGCTGCGAGCAAAGAAGTTTGCGGCGGGGCGCCGCAAACGGCACCCGAGGCGCGTGCGCTCCCCGGAATCTCGCGGACCACGCGCAGCTTCTGCTCGAGGCGTTTGGCCCCGACCGCCTCTATGTCGAACTGCAACGCCATCTCGTGAGGGGCGAAGAACGCGTGAACCGCCAGCTGCTCGATCTCGCGGCACATCATCGTCTCCCGCTGCTCGCGACCAACGGCGTAGAGCACGCCACACCCCTGGGCCGCGAAGTGCTCGACGTCTTCACCTGCATCCGCGAACACACCCATCTCGATGCCGCGGGTCCTCGCCTAACGATTAATGGGGAACGCCATTTAAAGAGCGTCGCGGAAATGAAAGCGCTCTTTCGCGATCGGCCGGACGCGATTGAAAACACCCTGCGCCTCGCGGAGCGCCTCCAGTTTTCCCTCGAGAATCTCGGCTACGATTTCCCCGCTTACCCGGTGCCGGAGGGCCATTCGATGGATTCCTTCCTGCGCACGATCACGCTTTTCGGCGCGCAACAGCGCTACGCCGCGATCAGCCGCGCGGTCCAGGCGAAGCTCAACGAGGAACTCGCGCTCATCCAGAAGCTCGGGTTCGCCGGATATTTTTTGATCGTCTGGGACATCGTCAATTTTTGCCGCGAGCACAACATCATGGTGCAGGGGCGCGGGAGCGCGGCGAACAGCGCGGTTTGTTTTTGCCTTGGGATCACGCCGGTTGATCCGGTGAGCAACCATCTCGTCTTCGAGCGTTTCCTGAATGAGAACCGGAAAGGCTGGCCCGACATCGACCTCGATCTCCCGAGCGGCGAGCGGCGCGAAAGCGTCATCCAGGAAATTTATCGGCGCTACGGCAAACACGGCGCCGCGATGACCGCGAACGTGATCACTTATCGCGGCCGGAGCGCAGCACGCGAAATCGGCAAGGCACTCAACTTCGCGCCGAACATTCTCGACCGCTTCTCGCACCTCTTTGCGCACGGCGATTTCCCGCACACCCTCGAACTCGAGGCGCAGATCGAGCAATCCGGTTTGCCCAGGGCGCATCCGCGCATGCCCGCGTTCGTTAGGCTATACCAGGCGATTTACGGCTTGCCCCGCCACCTCGGGCAGCACTCCGGCGGGATGATCATCTGCCAGGACAAACTGAGCTCGTTCGTCCCGCTGGAGAACGCGTCGATGCCGGGCCGGGTCGTCGCGCAGTGGGACAAGGATGATTGCGAAGATCTCGGGATTGTGAAAGTCGACTTGTTAGGCCTGGGCATGATGTCGGTCATGCAGGATACGTTTGAGGTTTGCCGGGCGCGCGGGCGGCCGCTCGACCTGGCCCACATCCCGAAGGATGACCCCGCGACTTTCGCGCTGATGCAGCAGGCCGACACGATCGGCGTTTTCCAAATCGAGAGCCGTGCCCAGATGGCGACCCTGCCGCGGATGCAGCCAAAATGTTTTTACGACGTGGTCATCGAGGTCGCAATCATCCGCCCGGGGCCGATCCAGGGGGACATGGTGCATCCTTATCTGAACCGGCGCGCGAGGCGCGAGCCGGTGACCTATTTCGACGAGCGGCTGAAACCGATCCTCGAGCGAACGTTAGGCGTGCCTTTGTTTCAGGAGCAAATGCTCAAGATCGCGATGATCATGGCCGATTTTTCCGGCGCGGAAGCGGAAGAGCTGCGCCGCGCGCTCAGTTTCCATCGCTCGCCGGAACGGATGGAAAAGGTGAGCGTCAAACTGCGGGCCGGGATGGAAAGAAATGGCGTCGCCCCGGAAGTGATTCTCAAGATCATTCAAGCGATCAGCTCGTTTGCGCTTTACGGGTTTCCGGAGTCGCACGCGATCAGTTTCGCCATACTCGCCTACGGAAGCGCGTATCTGAAAGTGCATCGCGCGGCGGAATTTTATGCCAGTCTGCTCAACAATCAGCCGATGGGATTCTATGCCCCAGCCACGCTGGTGAAGGACGCGCACCGCCATGGGATCCGGATGCGGCCGGTTTGCGTGGCGGAATCGGAGTGGCGCTGCGCGGTCGAGTCGAGTGAGAGCGTACGGCTGGGATTTTGTGTGGTGCATGGGCTGCGGCAGGAACATGCGGAGGAGATCGTCAGGCAACGAAGGGAGCAGACATTTCGTTCGCTCGAAGATTTCAAAAAGCGACTTGGCCTAACGAAGGAGGAACTGCGGAGTTTGGCGGAATTGGGAGCGTTCAATTGCTTGGCGAAGCATCGGCGGGCGGCACTTTGGGAAGTGGAAGAGACGTTGCACGACGATCTGTTGGGGAGCGCACGCGACTCGCGTGCTCCATCTGGCGACTCGCCGGATGGTCGCGTGGCTGATACCCGCCGGGAGCAAAGAGCTTTTCGGCGAGGCGCCGAAAAGAGCACGCGAGTCGCGTGCGCTCCCCAGCACGGGATCTCGCCGCTCCTCCCGATGACGCTGCCAGAGCGGGTGCAGGCCGATTACGCGCGCATGAACCTGACGACCGGACCGCATCCGATGAAGTTGCTGCGGGATCAATTGCCTAACGTTTGGCGGGCCACCGATCTGGCACAGGCGCGGCACGGCGTCACGGTACAAATCGCCGGCAACGTGATTTGCCGGCAGCGCCCCGGGACGGCAAAGGGATTTGTCTTCATCAGCCTGGAGGATGAAACCGGGGTCGCGAATGCGATTGTCACGCCCGATTTGTTTGAACGGAGCCGTTTGGTGATTACGGAGGAGCCGTTTCTCGTCATCGAAGGCGAGGTGCAAAATACCGACAACGTCGTGCTGGTGAAAGCGCGGAACATTCGCCCGCTGGCCCACGCCCAACTCGCCGGGAGCGAGTCGCACGATTTTCGTTAGGCAACAAAACGCGTGCCAAGCTCAAACCTGTCATCCCGAGCCGGCGGAGCGCGGCGAAGGACCTCGCCAGCGACCAAAAAGCTCGGCTGACAAATCGGCCCAGTGCGGATTGAGCGTTTCAACGAGCGCGTTCTTCTTGCTGCGACGCCAGCCTTTGATTTCCTTCTCGCGCGCGTTGGCGTCGTCGCTGCGGTTGTAGGTTTCCTCTCGCCGACCTTCGGCGGCTCGGGATGACAAGAGTTTTTTTAATGACAGCCGCAGCCGGGGCCGCAGGAACCGCCGACAGAACCGACCGACGGACCGGTCGATCCGCCGGGCACATGGACCCCGTAGCCGCCGGAAATGACGCGCTTGACCGGTTCGCCCGTTTCCGGATCAACCCGCAGGGGCTCATCTTTCATGCTCTGCTTGACCTCGAAACGCCGCGTCGGCCTGGAAGGATCGGTCGTTTCGTAAACGTAGGTTGGCATAACGAATCGGGCGACCTACTCGGCCGCGTGCCGCCGGGGCGCTTCCTTGGGTTCGGCTACTTTTTCGCTGGCATCCGAGTGCATCCACTCGGTGTGAAAAACGCCTGGCTTGTCGACCCGCTCGTAGGTGTGGGCGCCGAAGAAATCGCGCTGCGCCTGGAGCAGATTGGAAGAGAGGCGCGCCTGGCGGTAACTGTCGAAGTAGCCTAACGACGCGCTGAAGGCCGGGACCGCCACCCCCTGCTGGACGGCGGTCGCGACCGCGATCCGCCAGTTGTGCTGCGTCTTCTGGATGATGTCGGTGAAGTAGGAATCGAGGAGCAGATTGTTCAGGGCCGGATCGCGCTCGTAGGCTTCGCGGATACGGTTGAGGAATTTCGCCCGGATGATGCATCCGCCCCGCCAGATGGTTGCGATGTCGCCGAAGTTCAGGTTCCAATTGAACTCCTTGCTGGCTGCGCCTAACAATTCCATTCCCTGGGCGTAGGAGACGATCTTCGAGGCGTAAAGGGCGTCGCGCACGGCGGTGATGAGCGCATCGCGCTGACCGCTGAATTTCTCTACCTTGGGCTGAGGCAGAATCTTCGAGGCCCTGACCCGGTCGTCTTTCCGCGAAGAAATAACGCGCGCTTCGACCGCAGCATTGATCGTGGAGATGACGACCGACTGGCGGATGGCCGATTGCAGCGTCCAAATGCCGGTGCCTTTCTGGCCCGCCTTGTCGAGGATGACATCGACCATCGGTTTGCCCGTGTCGGGATCTTTTTTGCGAAAAATCTGCGCGGTGATGTCAATCAGGTAACTGTCGAGATCGCCGCGGTTCCAGTCCGCGAAAATGTCCGCCAGTTCGTTAGTCGTAAGGCCGAGAACCCCGCTCAGGATGGCATAGGCTTCGCAGATCAACTGCATGTCGCCGTACTCGATCCCGTTGTGGACCATCTTGACGTAATGGCCGGCGCCGTCCGACCCCATGTAGCGGCAGCAGGGCTCGCCATCGACCACCGCGGCGATCTTGCGGAAAATCGGCGCGATGATTTCCCACGAGGCGCGCGGACCGCCGGGCATGAGCGAGGGGCCTTTGAGTGCGCCTTCCTCGCCCCCGGAAACGCCACAGCCGACAAAATGAATGCCGCGCCCTTCCAGATCCTTGCAGCGCCGTTGCGTATCGGTGAAAAGGGAGTTGCCGCCGTCGATAATGACGTCGCCTTTCTCGAGCAGCGGGACGAGCTGACCGATGACCGCGTCGACTGGCGCGCCGGCCTTGACCATGATCATCGCCTTGCGGGGTCGTTGCAACGCGCCCACGAATTCCTCCATCGTCGGGGTCGGCTGGATGTTTTTTCCTTTCGCGCGATTCGCCGCAAATTTTTCCGTGACGGCGGCGGTGCGATTGAAGACAGCGACCTGGAAGCCCTTCGACTCCATGTTGAGGACGAGGTTTTCGCCCATGACGGCGAGGCCGATGAGGCCAATATCACATTGATTCGTTTTCATTTTCGTTTTCTCCGGAATGCGTCACCATGGCGTAGCAGGAGCGTGCGGACGCGCTGAAGCAGATGGCAACTTGGCACTTGGAAATCCTTATCACAACCAGCCGGTTGCAAGCGCGCCCGAATGACTGGAGCGGTCGAGCCGGCGCGACGCTCGATTTCTGGGGCGTGGTGCGGGCGCGGGAGGGGAAATGCGAGATCTCCGGGATCGAATATGAAGCGCACCGCGCAATGGCGGAGCACCAGATGAAAACGATCGCGGAGACCGCGCGGGCCGAGTTCGGCTTGGAGGAAGTGATTCTGGAGCATCGCATCGGCTTTGTGGCCGCGGGCGAAGCCTCGCTTTTCCTTCGCGTCGCGAGCGCGCATCGTGCTGCCGCCTACCAGGGAAGCGCCTGGATCGTGGCCGAGTTGAAGCAAAAAGTGCCAATCTGGAAGCGCCCCGTTTTCGTTAGGCAAGAGGAGACCGGAACCGCGGGATGAACTGGGCCAATCGACTCACTCTTGGCCGACTGGCGCTGACAATTGTCTTCGTCCTCGCGCTCAGCTCCACCTGGGTTTACGGCCGCACCGTCGCACTCCTTCTCTTTATTCTCGCCGGAATCAGCGATTATCTCGACGGCGAAATCGCCCGGCGCTACGGGACCGTGACGAACTTCGGGAAACTCATCGATCCGCTGGTCGACAAAGTGATGATGGCTGCCGCCTTCATCTGTCTGGTGCCGCTCGGAGCGGTGCCCGCCTGGGTAGCGACGATCGTTGTCGCGCGCGACTTCCTCATCACCGGCCTGCGTCTCCTCGCTTCGTCGGAAGGAACCGTCCTCGCGGCCGAGAAGCTCGGGAAACACAAAACCTCGTGGCAAATCGCGACGGTCCTCTTTTTTCTCCTCCTTCTCTCGGCCCGCGAGCTCCGGCCCGCGGTTGAGGAAACCGCCTGGTGGCAAAACGCCTGGCGCTTCGGAGGGGACGCCCTGCTCTGGATCACGATCGGCCTCACGATCTACTCCGGGCTGGGCTACCTCTGGCGGCATCGTAGCCTCATTCTGCCCACGGGGGCCCGTGCCTAACGACAGCGCTGGCGAGGTCCTCTATCCCCTGCAGGGACGCGATCAACGCGCCCGGCCCTGGTCGAGCGGCAGTTCGTCCCTTCAAAGGGACGCGCTTCCGTATCCCCAGGACGAGTCCCGCGGAGAAGCGCCGTGTTCACTTTGCAATCACCCAAGGCACTAAAAAAAGCTCTGCGGCACTTCGATCTTGTCACCGGGCTGCAGCTTCGGATCGAGTCCCGGCTCCCGCCGAAACTGACGCACGTCATAAACTTTCGCTTCACTGCCGCGAAGGAGACGCACCCGCTTCTGGTCGGCAAAATCGTTGAACCCACCCGCTGCGCTGATTGCGGTCAGCAGGGTCATATCCTCGGTAAAAGGGATGCGGGCGGGGGCGCGGACTGCGCCGCCCACGTTGACAAAGCGTGTCTGCGACTGCATCACGATCGTGATCGTGGGGTTGGAATAAATCCTGGCGGACTTGTAGCCATTCTCGATCGCACTGGCGAGCTGCGCCGGGGTCAAGCTCTGGGCCCTCACCTTGTTGATGAAAGGCAGATTGACCATGCCATTGGCATCCACCGTGTAGACATTGTTGACCTGGGTTTGCTCGTCCGCCGGGACGCCGCTGATCCGGATGTCCACGGAATCGCCGGCGCGCAGGACGGCATCCGCGAAAGCGGCGGGGGCGAGCGCGGCGAGAACAAGCAACGCCAGAAACGAGGTGCGCATCAGTATTCCTCCGGGCGAGCCGCGCCGTTGCGCGCGGGGGCCATCGTTTTCTGACTGCGAGTTGCTTTCAGATCGCCCGGCCGCTGATGATAGTAATGGGCATAGCTCGTGTAGTAGTAGTAATTCTGATCGTGTCTCAGGTCGACATTGTTCAGGACCACGCCAAGCACGCTGCCTCCGACTCCCACGATGGCCTGTTTCACGCGGGTCAACATCGCGCGCGGGAAACGGCGATGCTGCACGACGATGATCGTCTGATCGACTTCACTCGCGAGGACGGAGGCGTCGCTTGCCCCGAGAATCGGTGGTGAATCGAAGAAGATGATGTCGTAGCGGGTCTTTAGTTCGGCGATGAGGTCCGACATGCGCTGCGAATTAAGAATTCCGACCGCATCGGCCGGCAGAACGCCGCTTGGGAGGAGGAAAAGATTCGGGACCGTCGTGGGGAAAATCACTTTCTCGATCGCCAGATCGGTCGTCAGATAGTTCGTCAGGCCAAATTTCTCATCGAGATCGAAGAGGGTCTGTTGCACCGGCCGGCGCAGATCGGCGTCGACGATCAAGGTGGAATACCCGCCTTGCGCCGAGACCAGAGCGAGGTTGGCCAGAGTGGTCGATTTCCCCTCACCCTGTCCGCCACTGGAGAGCAGGATGGTATTGGCGTCGAGACTTTTCCGGTTGAACTCGATGTTGGTGCGCAGGATCCGGTAGGCCTCGGCATCGGGCGTATCGCCGCCTTCGCGGAAAAGGAGACGGATGTTCTGCGGGATGATGGCCAGGACCGGTACGTCCAGCAGGGTTTCGACGTCGTCCATCGTTTTCACACTCGTATCGAGATACTCGATGAAAAATGCGAGCCCGAGGCCAAGGACCAGACCGACGAGGCCGCCGAGCGCCAGATTGAGAACGACCCGCGGACGGGCCGCGACCGACGGCGGCTCAGCCACCTGCTTCACGCTTACGGCCAGGCGCGGCATCGCCATCTCCATCGTTTCGGTTTGGGCTCGCAAGCGGACGTTGTCGCGCAGGCTCTTCTCCTTGATGTAAGCGTTTTTCGCACGGGTGTAGTTGGCACTGAGATTCTTGGAGGCGAGTTGCTGTTCGTTGATTGTTCCGAGATGTTTTTGCAACTCGTCGTGCGTGGCTTGGGCCGAATTTAGATTGCGCTGGAGCCCATCGCGAACACTCGCCACCTGTTCTTCCAATTGCCGCACGTAAACCGCCTTCGTCGCCCGCAGCGCCTTGACCTTGGGATGATTCTCTCCCAGTCCGGAATTCAAGAGCTGCGCCTCGTTGGCGACCGCTTCCTGATAGCTAGGCAGAATTTTTTGGATGATCGGATCCTGGATGTTGAGCGTCGGCATCATCCGCATCAGATCGTCGCCCTTGAGCGACTCGATTTGTTTCAGCTTGGCGGCGAGGGTGGCGACGTTCGTCTCGGCGTCATTCACTTCGCCCTCCTGTTTGATGACGTTGGAGTTGTCCGCGGTGAGCGAATCTTCGGTCCCTTCCGGGTTGAGATCGATGATGTGTTCTTCATCGCGAATCCGCGCCACTTCCTTGCCCGCTTTCTCCACCTTTTGCTCTTCTTTCGCCACCTCCTCGTTCATCGTCTCGACCGCGCGATTGAGAATTTCCTTTTCCTCCTGGACGCGCTTCTCCTGGTAAACGGCGACGATTTTATTCGCGATATCAGCCGCCTCCTGCGGGTTGGTATCGTAGACGCTGATCTGGAGAAGGTCGGTATTGCGAACTTCATCCAGGTCGAGCTTCTCACGCAGCATCTGATAGGCCTGTTCGCGCGACGGGCGATTGCCATCCCGGGCCCATTTATCCTGTAACTTCAAATCCTCGATGACCGGATAAAGAATGCCCGTCCGCTGAATGATTTGATAAACCGTCGGCGCAAGCTGCGGGTCGTGATAGGGAATGGTCCCATCGTTTCCGAAGATCCGGGGAGTGTCGGCGGTCGATTTTACTTCGATAAAGACCGACGACTGATACTCGCGGGGCTGAAAGTAAGTGACGACCGCTGCCGTGATGACAACGAGGAGGAAAGCGAGGAGAATGAGCACCCAACGGACGCGGATGACACGCCAATAATCGAGGAAATGGAGCCGGACTTCTTCGGTGTGTGCCATGGATTTCCCGGTTCGAACGGGCGGTGAATCTACCAGAAGATTGACCTGAAGCAAAAAGCGCGCCCGCTAGAAACCCACGCTTAGGCCGACATAGTATCGGTTCCGCGAATATTCACGAAAACTGAGATCCGATAGATCCTCGGTACGGTCGTAGTTGGCGAGCAGGGTGAACGTCCGATTGATCTCGTAGCGAAGCCCCAGACTGAGATCGATCAAATCCTCGTTGAAGGCCGGGGCGACGAAGGGCGGCGTTGTAACGCTCTTGTTCTGATCGTGCTCGTAGAAAACTGCCATCGTGGCGCTAACTCGGGGAGAGATGGCATAGGCGACATTTAAGCCGGTGCGGAAGGTCGTGCGCGAGGCACTGCCGGGCACGTCGGGTTCGTCGAGGCCGTAATGACCGTTCCAGCTGACCGAGGTCCGCTCGCCAAGCGAATACTTAAGCGTCGCCTCGCCATAGGGCGAAGTCTCTGTGCCGAAGTTATCGAATGCGCGAAATTCGACGCCGAAGCGCTGCGAGACGATGAAATGCGGACTAAAGCTGTGATCCACGCCAGCCAGAACAAAATGCGTCGTCGAGTCGCGCGGTGCGGTATCGAAATCAATGATTTCATAACGGTACTCGCCCACGAGCGTCGTCGTGGGCAGAGCAAGGTAGCGAAACTCATTTCCGAAGGTATGTTCGAAGCGATCCTCAAAAGCGCCGATCGCGCTGTTTTCGTAATTGATCACGCTTAGCGAGTAACTCGTGACGGTCGAGAAGCGCGGCAACCATTGGAAAGAGGTGGAGAACTTGTCCGCGGTATAGAAGTAGTTTCCGCTCCGTCGGTTGGTCCCGACGCCGGTGTCGAAATTCGGCTCCGACTGATACGCCAGATCAACCGAGGCGGCGAAACCAAGACGCGGGGTCGCCTGGTGACTCATGTTCAGCGTCAACCCGTTATTAATATCGTAGGTCTGCCCTAAAGGCCGAAAGTAATAATAGGTGGCCCCGCCGAAAACCTGCAGGTCGAGATTGGTGCGCGCGCTGCCAAATTTATAATCGAGGGCCACGCTGCCACCGGTGAAAAAGGACCCGATTGGATTCTGGTGCGTCGTATAAACGTTGTCGTCGTAACCCTCCTGCACCGAGACCGAGAGGCGGAGGGGCGAGGGAGCAAAAATTCCCGCGCCGAGATCGAGTCCTGCCGGGCCGGCCTCGCCGCTGCCTGTGCTGCTGGAAACAGCGCCGAATGTCTTGCCGGAACTTTCCTCCTGGGCATAAAGAGGAAGCGGCGCGCAGGTCAGCGCCAGGAGGGAAACGATCAACCCTGCCGCCCGTGGAAAGGGCCCTGGCGTTCCATGGAAAAGAAGGGCATGGAAAAACGCGCGCGGATGCGACGGTCTTTTTGGGGCCATTGCCGCGAAGGTAGGCGTTGGGTGAAATCGCGGCAATCTCTTTTCGGCGACAATGAAATGGGCAATCTCACCCTCGGCACGGAGTCCAAAATCAGTCAGGGCGATTCGTCGGCCGGCTCTGACCAGGGCGCGCGCTCTTATCCCGCAAATTCTATCTCGGCTCAGACTCCACGCCGGACTTTGTTCCACTCCAGCGGGCGAGATGGGCAGCGTAGGATTTCTGGACGACCATCGATTTGGAATCCCAGTCCCGCGCTCTGCCATACATCCATTCCGCCTCCGGGAAACGTCCCAGCGCATCATAGACCCGGCCGAGCGCGAGGAGGAAAGTCTCATCGTTAGGCGCAAGCGCCCGCGCCCTCTCCAGCGGCTCCAGCGCCGCGCGGTAAAAAGAATCCCTTGCCATCGCGTTCGCGCTATCCTCCGCCCGCCGGATGCGGCTTTCGGCCAGATAAAAAAAAATCTCCGGGTTCTGCCCATCCCGCGCGATGGCCTGGCGTGCCCAGCGCATCGCTTCCAGGTGGCGTTCATCCCGCAGAGCGGCCCGCGATCGCTCGGCGTAATCCTCCGCTCGGGTGTATCGGGCTGAGCCGGCGATTAAGAGGAGAGCGAGTAGCGCCAGGCCAAGACGACCGGAGGTCACCCGCCGAATGGCACCCGCACCCTCGTTTTCACGGTCGAACCCGGGGTTGGCCAGAATCCCAAAGACGAAGGCGAGCAACAAAACATTGGCCGGGATGTGGAGGTTAAAATCAAGCAACGAATGCACCGCCAAAGCGGTCACGGCGCCGAGTGCACCAAGATTTAGCGCCAGGCGGTTGCTCAGCGGCTGGGAAGTAAGCGGCATCCGCCGCGGCCCTAGTTCTTGAAAGGCGATCCCACCGCGCCAGAGATGTGCGCCGAGAAAGATGAGAAAGGCTGCCCCGCCGACGGCGCCATATTCGGCGAGCAATTGCAGGTAATCGTTGTGCACTTCGACCGGATCCAGTTGTACGCGCGAGGTCCGAAACCGTCTTCCGTAGTAGAGATAAGTCCCGCTCCCGGTGCCGACGGCGGGCTGCAATTTCCACTGCGCGATCGCCCCCTGCCAGAGATCCAGACGAATGTTCCCGGTATCGAGAAGATTCTGCGCCCGGCCGCTTAGGTAATCGCTTTTCTTGAATCCAAAAAAGAGCACCGCGCTCAGCATGAGCGCGAAAACGCCGCCCACGACCGCAGTGCGCCAGAAAATCTCGCTCCCGGCCTTGCGCAATGCGACCAGTGTTAGCACGGCGACCACGACGAGGCTTACGCCCGCGCTCCAGTAGCCGCCGCGACTTCCCGTCAGCGCGAGTCCAACGTAACAAAGAGCGCCGGCATAGCCGATCAGCAATTTGGTCCAGAGCGGCCAGCGACTCCAGCAGGTGAGAGAGACGCAAAAGATGCCGAGCACCTCAAGCAACCCCGCCAGGTGATTCGGGCAGCCGTAGAATCCGCTCGCCCGCCGCCCGTAGTCGAAGCGCTGCAAAAACGGGATCAGCATGAAATTGTTCCCGTTGCGAAATTGAATCGCACCGATCACCACCTGCACCAATGCCACCAGGATGAGAAACAAAAGAATGGCCATTCGCCACCGAGCCGAAGTGAAAGTCAGCGCGACAGCGAGATAAACGACCAGCCCGCCCAGCACCGGGAAAATGTCGGCCCGCGCAAGGTAGGGGACAGGCGAGAACCAGGCACGAACGAGAACATAGCCAAAGAAAAACACCGAAGACCAAAGACAGGCGCGGCCGGGCGAAGGCTTCGCCTGCCGGAAGGGGACGACCGCGAACAAACCTCCAAGCCCGAGGAGCGCGTAGACCGGCAGGGCATAGGCCAGGCGCGTGCCGCCGATCAAGACCTGCATCCCGACCAAAGCAATCGCCACTACGATCGCGCCAAGCATCTCGCTGGCGCGAGAGATGAGCGATGCGTTTCCGGCCACAGAGCGGCGAGATTACAGCAATTCGCCACGCACCGCCAAGGCAGGATCACCCGCTTACTTGTTCGCCGTCGGACTCGGCGTCGGGGGGCACAAGCCAACCACAGCTCCCTGATGAGACTGGAGATATTCGTCGAGCTGGCTTTGTCGGACCGTACGCTGGGTGCCGTCATCACACACCAGGATGAGCTGCTCGTGTGGATCAAATCCCTCGCCCGTGTCTTTGCTCTTCGCATCGGACAATGGATTCTGATTGTCCGGCCCGGCCGCGTCGGAGTCGGCACGCTCGCCGCCGCCGCTCGCCGCGTGGGAAACCACGCTTTGAATCGCGTCCGCGCAATCGGGCGCCGTCGCGATCGCGGCGTCAGCGACCGTCGTCGCCGCATTGTCATTTGCCGAGATCGCCGCGGACACGATCGACCCGACAAATTTACAATCGCCTTTCGCGCCGCAGCGCAGCACGGTTCCGACAATTTCGCCGGTGAACTCGCGGCGCGTCCCGACCGCCACGTCCGTGATGGCCGCGGCCACCGTCCGATGTTTCCGCACAGCGGCGCAGAGGGCCGCGAGAAATTCCGACTTGGTCGCCCCCTTGATCGTTTTCGCGGCTGGCAAACCGCCTTCAATCAGCTCCTTCGGCGTCCGGTCGCGACCGAGTGCCGCGGCCGGGGCGGCGACCCAAAGTCCGGCGGCCAGGGCGACCACCAACAAGAACAAGAAGGCGCTCCACCCGATCCTCGCCGGGACTGGCCCGACGCTTGAAACCGCGGGTATTTTTTCCCGCGACAGGCGAGGATGAGTTCGGCTTCTCAAAGCGACGATGATCACTATTTTGCGCGCTCGTCAGAAAGCGGGCAACGGGAATCGAACCCGCATGGCCAGCTTGGAAGGCTGGAACTTTACCATTAAGCTATGCCCGCGCGGGATGAAGCTGCCGCGCCCGCACCTGCTTGCCAAGTTATTTCCGAGAATGTGGGGGGCCTTTGCGCCGCGATCGTCGCCGCACAAAGGCGGCTCCCACTTTCCCCAAACTTGCCAATCGCGCCGACTCCAGCTAGCAACTGCCATATGAAATCACTGCATCTGTTCGGGATCGCTTCTCTCGCGCTTCTTGCCACCAGCCGTGCCGACCTGACCATCGTCCAGAAAGTGGATGGCGCCGGGGGCGGCGTCCACGAGCTCACTCTGAAAGTGAAAGGCGACAAGGCACGCGTCGATATCAACCCGCAGATCACTACTATCATCGACGCGAAGACCGGCGAAGTAACGACCCTTTTGAACGATAAGAAAACCGTGATGCGCATCTCCGGTGAGAAGGCCAAAGCCATGGCCGAGATGGCCAAGTCATTTGCCAAGGAAGAGTCACCCACCCAGGCCTTGCCCAAATCCACCGGCAAGAAAGAAACGATCAACGGCTACGAGACTGAAGAGTATGTCACCGATTCGCCAAAGTACCACGCTAGCTACTGGGTCGCGAAGAGCTACCCGAATTATCAAAGTATCCTCCAGCAGATGTCGATCATGCAACAAGGCGCCTTTGCCGGGCTGACCAAAGGCCTGCCGGATTACCACGCCCTTCCCGGGCTTCCGCTGCGCACTCAGGTCAGGATTCCCGGGCAGGACGATGTCACGAGCACGATCGAAAGCCTCAAACTGGATCCCCTCCCCGATTCGGACTTTTCCATCCCGGCTGGCTATTCTGAAATCAAGATGCCCGATTTCATCGGCGGCAAGCAACCGCCCGGCAAACCGGACGATCCCGGCAACGAATGACCGACGACGCGCCGCGTCTCATCCTCGCCTCGGCCTCGCCCCGCCGCCGCCAGTTGCTGACTGAGGCCGGCTTCGCTTTCGACATCGTCGCGCCCTTGGTGGACGAAAATCTCTCTGACCATTTCACGCTCCGTGAGGTGACCTGCTGGAATGCGCTGCGCAAGGGCCTCGCCGTGGCACGGGCTCATCCCGAGCAGGTGGTGCTCGCCGCTGACACGCTAGTCGGCCTCGGCCACCAAATCATCGGCAAGCCCGCCGATCGCGCCGCGGCAGTGCGCGTTCTGCGTCGGCTCAGTGGCCGGACGCACATCGTCGTCTCGGCAGTTTTCATCGCGCATTTGCGTCGCGGAAAATCGGAAAGCTTCGCCGACACCTCGCGCGTGGTTTTCAAAAGATTGAGCGACCGGATGATCGCGGATTATCTCGCCGTGATCGACCCGCTCGACAAAGCGGGCGCCTACGCCGCGCAGGGCCACGGGAGCCAGATCATCGCGCGAATCATTGGTTCGCGGAGCAACGTCATCGGCCTGCCATTGGAGAAGACCCGCGCCGCACTCGCGCGCTTCGATCTTCACCGGCGGTCGGCCTAACGCCTAACGACTTTCCACCGGCGTGCGCTCATCGTCCGCCGGCACCGCGAGTTCCTCGCACTTTTCGCGGCGCAGGACGCGGTAAAGGAACCAAACGATGAAACAATTAGCCGCCACGAGAATAAGCGCGACCGCGCCCGGACTGCGCCAGGCGTGCCGCACTTCGAAGGGAATCAACGCGCCAGTCGCCACCACCATGAGCACCTCGGCCCAGCGCTTTTGCAGATAAACCCCAATCCCCTCAGTGCAAAGGACGGCCGCCGAGACCAGCGCGACTAGGCCGGTCACCTGGAGCAAGCCGCCCGCGACCACATCCTGCCACTTGCTCAGGAGATAAAGCATCGCACGGCTGTGCGCGACCATCAGCTCTCCATCGACCCACTCCGAGATCCCATTCAGCCAGAGCGTGCGACTGTGTAAAAAGAGCAGGGAAATCCCGATACTGAAAAGCACCGCGCCCTGCAGAATCTTGAAAATCGCGATGATTTTCAGATAACGAACGCGGCGCTGGGGGCGCAGCATTTTTGGGATCGGCGCGACGTCGCTCATTCCGATACGTCTCGCAGAAGCAAACGCGATCTCAAGCGGCGCGGCTCTGCCGGCAGCAGATCTCGAGCTTGTTGCCGCTCGGGTCCTCGAAAAAAAACGCGTAGTAGCCGGGCGAGTATTCGCGCCAGAGCTCCGGGCCTTCGAGGTTCTGGCCGCCCGCTTGCCTAACGATCTCGGCCAGGCGATCCACTTCCGCCTGGCTCTCCGCCCAGAAGGCGATCCGGTTATCGTTAGGCTGGTGTCGCGGCGCTTCGGTAAAACCGAAAAATTCCACCGGACCGTCGCCCGGTGCCTGCCAGATGGACCACTCGCCGCTGCTCGAAGCGATCGTAAAACCGAGCTCGGGCAGGATCCGGGCGTAAAACGGACGGGCCGCCGCGATTTCTCGCACGCGCAGGTCAATGTGGTCAAACCGTCGTGTTTTCATCGTCGTTAGGCAGGTTGCAGGAGCCAGCGCGCGATCGAAAGATAAAAGAGCAAAGTTAAAAGGTCCGCCAGCGCGAGCGTGAGCGGCCCGGCGGCGATTTTTGGATCCAGCCGCAGGGCGTGCAGGAGCGACGGAATGCTCAGGCCCAGGAGGCACGCCATCACGAGCGAGCTGAGAATGCTGCTTCCGATCACGAGTGCGGGCCAGCCCTCGCCCAGCCAGAACCAGACAATCAGTGCGACGAGCAAACCGCAGGCCGCGCCTAACAAGAGCGAAACCGCGACTTCGCGCCGCAGCGCCCCGAGATACCAGCGCGGGGTGGGCCGGGCAACGCGCAGCGCCTGGATGGTCACCGTCATCGACTGCATGCTGACGCTTTCGCCAAGCCCGAGCACGAGGGTGAGGAAAAACGCGATCACCAGGCTCTGGGCGAGCGTGAGCTGAAAGGCGCTCGCGAGCAGGGCGCAGGCCGTCCCGCCCACAATCGTGGCCAGCAGCCACGGAAAGCGATAGCGAAACGCCCGTAGCGGCCCCGCATCGCGCACTTGCGCCACGTAAAAGCCGATCGTCTCAAAAACATCCTCGTGCTGCGCGCGCTCCGCGATGTCGAAGACTTCCTCGGTAAAGACGCCGACGTCGATCAAGCCGAGGATGCGTCGTTCCGTGTCCACCACCGGGAAGGCAAAAAACTTATGGAGCACGAAAAATTCGCACGCTTCGAGCAGGGTCGCGGTCTGCGGAATGGCGATGATCCGTTTGATCATCAAATCGCCGATCCTTTGATCGAGCGGGGCGGTCAGCAAGCGCCGGGTCGGCAGCACGCCGACGAGCCGGTTCTCCTCGTCCACGACATAGAAATAAATGATCTTTTCGCCGATCCCTTCCTCCCGCACGGCGTCCAGCGCCTGGCGCGCGGTCATCGATTCCTGGAGCTGCGCAAAATCCTTCCGGACGAAATCGCCGACCGGCCGGTCGAGATGTTGCGGCGCGGCGTTCATCGGCCGGATGATAACTGCTAAGCCGCCATCGTTCGAGACACGAAGTAGATCGTCCTTGCCTGACGGTCGGGCGCCGGAAACACTCGGGCCACCTATGACTCGCCGGATAAAACGAATCGCGCCGCTCCAAGCCGGAAAAATGCTCGCCGTGGTTTACGGCTGCATGGGTTTGATTTTCCTCCCCTTCTTCGCCCTCGCCGGGACGCTCGGCGCTTTCGCGCAACATGCCCAACCAAATCAGGCGGCGCCGGCGGCGCTCGTTGGTGGTCTCCTCGTTGGGATGGGATTTTTCTTCCCAATCATCTACGCCGCGATGGGATTCATTTTCGGCGTCGTCGGCGCGGCGCTCTACAATCTCGTTGCTCGCTGGATCGGCGGCTTCGAGGTAGAGGTGGAATAGCAGAAGAGACCACATTTTCTCGACGTCTGTTCCGCGCG
>DATMNS010000271.1:0-2059 GCA_035568735.1 Chthoniobacterales bacterium
GGATTCACTTGTCCCGAATGGTCGCATCTTTCCGCCGGAGATTCCGTCGAATTTAGCCGAAGGCTCGTCCCGCACCTCCGCACCGCGCTCGACGCGGGATCGGTTGCGTCCGCTCGTTAACGACCGAAGTCTGCTGCATGACGCCGTCGCGTTTCACGATTCGCCTCGCCGGCGTTTCCGATGCCGCACTCATCGCAACCCAGCGCGCCCGGATGTTCCAGGAAATGGACCTCGTGCCTGAGCCGCTCTTTGCGATTTATCGCGCGCAGTGTGAATCCCGACTTCGCGCGATGCTCGAGAGTGGCGAATACCTCGGTTGGCTCGCCTGGCCTAACGAATCGCCCGGCCAGATCGTCGCCGGTGTTGGCGCGCAACTTCGGAGCGTCCTGCCGCATCCGGTCGAAGGACCCGGCGGAGAGATCGGCCTCGCCGAGGGTCGCCATGCCGTCGTCATCAACGTCTTCACCGAACCGGAATGGCGCCGCCGCGGGATCGCAAAACTTTTGCTCGAACACCTCATCGCCTGGGCCCGGAACGAGCGCCTCGACCGCCTCGTCCTGCATGCCTCCGACGAAGGTCGCGCCCTCTATGAAAAAATGGGCTTCGTCCAGACGAACGAAATGCGCTTCAAGGATCGGCTCGACCGTTGAGAAAAATTCGGAAATCGTTACGCGCAATCACTCGGTCGAGGGTGAAAACCACGCTCCCGGGAGCGCAATAGGTTGATCCTCGGGCCACCGCCGGCTCATAATGTCCGTCATGGAGCGCATCCACCTAAACCGCACCAGCTTTCAGACCGCTTTCGTCCTCATCCTCGTGCTCGCGGTTTCGTTTGCGTTCCTCGCGGTGGCGTGGCCGTTTCTGATTCCTCTGCTCCTCGGCGCCCTGCTCGCGGGGTTGTGCGACCCGCTTTACCGGTGGGTCACACGGTTGCTCGGCGGACGCAGATCGCTCGCGGCCGGGCTGACGCTTCTGATTCTTTTTGTTCTAATCGTCGGGCCTCTGAGCGCCTTTGTCGGAGTGGTCGTCAGGCAGGCGTTGGCCGTAAGCAACCAGGCCCTGCCCTGGTTACAGGAGCATTTCGGGGAGGTGAGCGCTTTCAACGCACACGACTGGCTGGCCCGGCGTTTTCCAGCGCTCGCGGGTTACGTTCCAAAGCAGGCCCAGATCGTCGACAGCACGGCGCAGCTGGCCAAAGCGACCGGCACCTATCTCGTCGGGGGCGCGACCCAACTCACCGCGAGCACCGCCACTTTTCTGCTCAACCTCTTCGTCATGCTCTACGCCATGTTCTATTTCCTGCGCGACGGCGGCGACATTTTGCGGAAAATTTTATACTACACACCACTCAGCCATGGAGATGAGGTGCGAGTCTTGGAAAGGCTCCGTTCCGTCACCCGCGCGACGCTCAAGGGCACGCTCGTCATCGGGGCCATCCAGGGGACGCTGGCCGGGATCGGCCTTCGGTTTGCGGGCCTCGGGAGCGCGGCCTTTTGGGGAACGATCATGGCCGTGCTCTCCATCGTGCCGGGAATCGGTGCGGCTCTCGTCTGGGGGCCTGCCGTGATTTATCTTTTCATTATTGGCCAGAAGCTCACCGCCACTCTGCTTCTGATCTGGTGCTCCGCCGTCGTCGGGACGATCGATAACATGTTGCGCCCAAGGCTCGTCGGAAAGGATGCAAAAATGCCCGACCTTCTCATCCTTATCGGGACGCTCGGCGGGCTCTTCCTTTTTGGCCTGGTTGGATTCATCATCGGACCGCTGATCTGCGGGCTGTTCCTGACCGTTTGGGATATCTACGGCGCAACTTTCAAGGACGTATTGCCGCCGGTGGGCGAGCTAGGTCCCAGCCAGATGAAAATCGCTGACCCAGATTTGACGGCCAGAGATAAAAGCGAAAGCCAAAGCGGCCTGAAATGAAAGAGTCGTTCCGGCGAAGTGTCTTTTCCGGAAGACTGCGCCGATAATGCACTGATATGTCGCGGATCGATTTTATCGGCATCGGCGCACCAAAATGCGGGACCACCTGGCTTTCGGCGCAGCTCGAAGCCCATCC
>DATMNS010000272.1:0-3400 GCA_035568735.1 Chthoniobacterales bacterium
ATAGGCGGCGATTTGCTGCTGGGTGAGGTTTGGGTTATTCGGAGCCGGGTTGGAGATGATGGAGGCTTGAAGAAATGAGGCCGTCGCGATGTCGCTCCATGCGTTGGCCCGTAAATCCTCCATGCGACGCTGAAGCAGCATCGTCGCGGCAGCGGTCTCCCTTTGCGATTTCAGCCCCGCGAGCAGTTGGGAGTTCGTCATGAAAGCCGCTGCTCCGAAGAAAACGCAGATTACGAGTGCCACGAGCACCTCGACCAAGGTGAAGCCAGTCTCCTTCGACTCGGCGAGCCTAAATCCGGCTGCTGTGATATGATCTTTGGGAGGCACGGGCAGGATAAAAAGGAGCAATGAACATGCCGTATGTTATAATTTCCATAATGCACGACGCCAGTCTCTGGCGGTATAAGGAAAGAGCTGTTCGGTCCCCCTAGAAGAAGAACCCAGACTCGCCCGCTACACAGAATCGGCCGCTGCCTGCGTCGTCTCTTCCTCTGCGACCAGGCGAAGGTAGTCTCGATATTCGCCTTTCGGCAATCGGTCGATGAGCCGACCCAGCTGCGCTTGATCGATGAAGCCCGCCCTTAGGGCAACCTCTTCAAGACAGGCGACCTTTAATCCCTGCCGGTGCTCAATCGTCGCGATGTAATTGGCTGCCTCGAGCAGACTCGTTTGTGTGCCAGTGTCGAGCCACGCCATCCCTCGACCGAGAAGTCGGACATGGAGTGAATTTTGGCGGAGGTAAATCAAATTGAGATCGGTTATTTCCAGCTCTCCGCGCGCGGAGGGTCGAAGGCTTTGGCAGAATTCGACCACCTGCCCATCGTAAACGTAGAGGCCCGGGACGGCGTAGTGGCTTTTTGGCTTGCTCGGTTTCTCCTCCAGGCTGATCGCGCGGCCGTCGGGCCCAAACTCGACCACTCCGTAGCGCTCTGGGTCCCGCACC
Source organism: Chthoniobacterales bacterium (assembly GCA_035568735.1). Taxonomy (GTDB): domain Bacteria; phylum Verrucomicrobiota; class Verrucomicrobiia; order Chthoniobacterales; family UBA10450; genus Palsa-1392. The sequence continues at coordinate 944 of DATMNS010000272.1, forward strand.
TGATAACCGAAAATGCAGGCGCCGCTCTCGAGCGCGAGCGCGTTGCGAAAGAAATCGAGTTTCCCGTAAAATATATTGTCGCCGAGGATCAATGCGGCTCCAGCCGCGCCGACAAAGCTCGCGCCGATAAGAAACGCCTGTGCGATCCCTTTCGGTTCCGCTTGTTCTGCGTACTCGAGACGGATCCCCAGCTGCGAGCCATCGCCGAGGAAGTCGCGCAGCATCGGGACATCCTTCGGCGTGGAGATAACGAGAATCTCGCGCAGGCCGCCGAGCATCAGCGTGGCCAGCGGGTAACAAATCATTGGTTTGTCGTAGACCGGCAAGAGTTGCTTGCAGACGATCTTGGTCAGCGGATAAAGCCGCGTGCCGGCGCCGCCGGCGAGGAGAATCGCTTTCTTATTCATGCGCGGCGGTCCACCCGATCAGTTGTTGCGACCACTCCCGCCAGAAGCGGCGCGCACCGGTCCATTCGACCCTCGCTTTCCTCGTTAACCAAGGGCCGATATCGTTCACCGACGGCCTTTCGAGCGTCTGATCAAACAAGAAACCGCTCCCCCGATGCGCCAGCAATTCCCGGTCGATGCTGCGACCGCCGACGCATTGGTCCAGCGCATCCAGAATGACCGCCTCGGAGAGGACCGGCTTTTCCTCGATCGCCACGCTGATCCCCAAGCCGAGCAGCTTCTTCAAGCAGAGCGCGCATAACAATGAGCGCGAATTGGTGGCATGCACGTGACCGACGTTGTGCTGCAGGAATAATTTCCGCAACATCACAGCGTAGCGCGCCTGCTCGAGAAACAGGTCGGAGGGTGGGCGATGCTTTTGGTTTGCGCGCATCGCTTCCAGCTCCCGCACCAGAGGCATGCTGGATTGCCATTCCGCCTCGATGACCATCGCGTCCGGCAGGTATTGGAACTCCATGGCAAGATCCTTGGTCTTCGCCGTTAGTCGCGCGGACAGCGGCGGACAGAAAACGAAAGGCACGTGAGGCACCCCGTTCCGGCGCAAGGCGCGCAGCTCCATCTCGAGGAACGGAAGACTCTCATCCGGCCATCGGTCGATCAGATACGCCGTTTGCTTAAGCTCCACGCCGGGCGGGGCTGGCTTCGGTCGCTGCACGGACGAAGCGGAAATGCAGGCCGAGAAAAGTTGGTGCAGCGGTTCAACTGTCTTCACCACATCAAACTCGTTTTCCATCCGGGCGCGCCCGGCATCGCCCAATCGCTTCCGCCGCACCGGATCGCGGACCAACCTATCGAGCGCAAGAGCAAATTCTTCCCAATCACCCGGCGCAACCAGCAGGCCCGTGACTCCTTCGACGACTGATTCGGGGATTCCCGCCAGCCGGGTGGAGACGACCGGCCGGGCAAAAGCCATTGCCTCCATGATGACCGTCGGGAAAACGTCACTGGCGCCTTCGGAATCGACGACGCTCGCTAACGCAAAAATGTCGCAACTGCGCAGTTTCGAGAAGACATCGGCCTGGGAAAGTGAGCCGCAAAGCTCGACACACCGGGCCAGTTTCAAACGGACGATCATCGCCTCGAGCTTTTCCCGGAGCGGACCGTCACCGACGATCTCACAACGAAAATCGAAGTTCCGCCGGTCCAGCTCGGCGCAGGCTTCGAGCAGGATCTCAAAGCCCTTGAACGGAACGAGGCGACCGATACTGAGAATCCTGGTTGGACCAGGCGAGCGTTCTCCCCGCAGAGAAGCCGGCAACTCAGCGAGTGCAAGACCATTGTAGACTCGATGGATTTTGGCCGCTGCGTCGGGGCATCGTTCCCGGAGCAGGTCGCGGCTGAAATCCGTTTCGACCGCGACGAATTCCGCCGCGCTACATATTTCTCGCAGCAGATTATCCTGTCCCAAATCCGACATGAAATCCTGGCCGTGCGCGGTGATGCTGAAAGGGATGCCCGAGATTTCCTTCACGAAAAGTGCGGTATGCGCGGCGCGATTCGCAAAATGGACGTGAAAATGATTGATCCCGTGACGGGTGAAAAGCTCGGCAAAGTAGGAGGCATTTCGGGCTCGCAACGCCGCCTTGAAGCTCGCTCCGTATTGACGGTCATGACGCTCAATCAAGCTCTCCGGCCAGCGTTCCGCAGCGCGCGTTTTCTGTTCCCAGAGACGCATGATCGGCGCGGGCGGCGCATAATGAACAGTCGACCGAAAGCGGGTGAAATGTTCGTGCCGCAGGCTGGTGAGGGGTGGATGCACCGAACCGATTAACAGGTCGTAACCGCGCCGCTCCAATTCCAGCATTTCCATGTCGCAGAAGGTCTGCGAAACCACTGGATAACGAGAGTAAAGATAAGCGAGCTGCATCGGACAAAGACCGAAACGTCGAGACCGGGATAACAGAGAGCAGCAGGAACAAAGCCCCGCCGCGCGCTCAGTCGACCGCCCGGCGCGGCGAGGAATCGCTCGTCCGGCCCTGCTTTCCGCTTT
>DATMNS010000273.1:0-2838 GCA_035568735.1 Chthoniobacterales bacterium
CGATCCGCGCCTCAGCCTTCAGGACCACCAACCTCAGCAACCTCATCGAACGCCGGTCCGACCGAATTCAGGCTGCCCGAACTCGGAGAAAACATCTCGCAAGGCGATCTGGTGCGCCTCATGATTGCCCCGGGCACAAAAGTCTCCGAAGGCCAGCCAGTGATGGAACTTGAGACCGACAAGGCGGTGATCGAAGTTCCTTCGTCGATCAGCGGAGTCGTCAAGGAGCTTCGGGTCAAGCAAGGCGAGAAGATTAAAGTCGGCCAGGTCATCTTCACGATTGCCGGCACGGCCGCTCCTCAACCGGCCCGGCCCACGCATGTCCCGGTCGAACACGTCTCCGGACAGCACGGCGCGCGCCTCGCATTTCAGGCGGCAATTCGCGCGGAAGGAAAGACTGAGGAGCAGGCGCTTCCTCCCGACCAACCACAGCAGGCCGCACCGGTTTTCAGCATGCCCGTACAACTCGGCAAAGTTGCGGGCACAGAACATCGACAGCCCGTTCCCGCCGCTCCGCATGTGCGGCGTCTCGCGCGCGAAATCGGCATTGACATCTACGAGGTCAAAGGCGGCGGCCCCGGCGGACGCATCAGCGAAGATGACGTCAAAGCCTACGCCAAGGCCCTCGTATCGGCCGCGGCAACCGCAGTGCAGGCGCCGCGCGCGGGTCATTTCACCCAGCCGAAACTTCCCGACTTCTCCAAGTGGGGCAAGGTAGAGCACGTCTCCATGCGCGGCGTCCGGCGCAAGACCGCGGAGCATCTTGCCGAAGCCTGGAACACGATTCCTCATGTCACGCAGCACGATCGTGCCGACATCACCGAACTTGAGCAACTGCGCGCCCGGTTTGCACCGAAAGCGCAGGAGGCCGGCGGCAAGATGACCGTCACCGCGATCGCGCTGAAAGTTTGCGCCGCGGCGCTGAAAGTTTTCCCCCAGTTCAATGCCTCGATCGACGTTGAAAAAGAAGAAATTCTCTACAAGCAGTACATCAACATCGGAGTCGCAGCCGACACCGATCGCGGCCTCCTCGTTCCTGTGATCCGCGACGTGGACAAAAAGAACATAGTCGAACTGGCGGTCGAGTTGTCGCAGTTTTCGAAGAAAGCCCGCGAGAAGAAGCTCACCCCCGCCGACATGGAAGGCGGCACGTTCACCATCACGAATCTGGGCGGCATCGGCGGGGTCGGATTTACGCCGATCGTGAATTTTCCAGAGGTCGCGATCCTCGGCCTGTCTCGCTCGCGGATGGAACCGGAGTGGATTAACGGCAAGTTTGAGCCGCGCCTGATTCTGCCGCTTTCGCTTTCCTACGACCACCGCCTGATCGACGGCGCCGACGCGGCCCGCTTCCTGCGCTGGATCGCGGAAGCGTTCGAGCAGCCATTCCTGTTGTCGGTGCAGGGATGAAAAGAGAATCATGCACCACAGGGGACACAGAGGAACACAGCGAGATCGAAAAGCTTGGGTTTCCCCTGTGTACCTCTGTGACCTCTGTGGTTAAACCCCATGACTGAAACTCTGAACATCGCAATAGTCGGCGCCGGCCCCGGAGGCTACGCCGCCGCATTTCTCGCCGCCGACCTCGGGATGACCGTCACGCTCATCGACCCGGAAGTGAATCCCGGTGGCGTGTGCCTTTACCGTGGATGCATTCCGTCGAAGGCGCTCCTGCATATCGCGAAATTGATCGAAGAATCGGAGCAGGCAAAGAACTGGGGAATCGAATTCGGCGCACCGAAAATCGACCTCGCCCGCCTGCGCGGCTTCAAAGAAAATGTCGTCAAGAAACTCACCGGGGGCCTCGGCATACTGTCGAAGCAACGCAAGGTGCGCTACGTGCAAGGCCGCGCAGCATTTGAGAACTCGACGACGCTGAGCGTCACGAAATCCGATGGCTCCACCGAATCTCTCACTTTCGATCGCATCATTATCGCGACGGGCTCGCGCCCCGCGATCGTTCCGACACTGAAACTCGACACGCCGCGCATGATGGATTCCACCGGCGCGCTCAACCTCGAAGACATTCCCGGCACGCTGCTCGTCGTCGGCGGCGGATACATCGGCCTCGAACTCGGCTCCGTCTACGCGGCCCTCGGCACGCGCGTCACGGTCGTCGAAATGCTTCCCGGCCTTCTTCCCGGCGCCGATCGCGATCTCGTCCTTCCGCTGCACAAGCGCCTCGAAAAATTATTCGACGGAATCCTGCTCAACACCACCGTCGCCTCCGTCAAAGACGAAGGCCCCGCCATACGCGCAACATTGAAAGCGCAAGATGGCACCACGCAGGAAAAAGTTTTCGACCGCGTGCTCGTCTCCGTCGGCCGCAAGCCGAACTCCGAAATTTCCGGCCTCGAAAAAACGCGCGCGCAAGTCGGCCAGCGCGGGTTCATTCAAGTCAACAAGCAACTCCAGACTGACGACCCGTCCATCTACGCCATCGGCGACGTAGTGGGCGAACCCATGCTCGCACACAAAGCGATGCACGAAGGCCGCACCGCCGTCGAAGCCATTGCCGGACACAAAGTCGCCTTCGAACCGGCCGCCATCCCTGCAGTTGTCTTCACCGATCCCGAAGTCGCCTGGGCAGGGCTGACCGAGACGCAGGCGCAAAACGAAAATCGCGAGATCAAAATCGCAAAGTTTCCCTGGGCCGCGTCGGGCCGCGCCGTGGCTATTGACCGCACCGACGGCCTCACCAAGCTGTTGATCGATCCGCAGACCGAACGCGTGCTCGGAGTCGGCATTGTCGGCGCCGGAGCGGGCGAGATGATCGCCGAAGGCGTGCTCGCCATCGAGATGGCCGCGCTCGCGCACGACGTCGCCGCGACCATTCAC
>DATMNS010000274.1:0-8672 GCA_035568735.1 Chthoniobacterales bacterium
AAAAGGGCCGCGCCGACAAGTGCGACCGCGCCGATCTGCCGGCAACGCCAGACCGCCGCGCGCGTTCCCGCGAGTTTGGTGAAGAAAAATTCGGCCGAAAATGCCAGCGGCGTATAATGCCCAGCGACGCTTTGGCGCCAGAATCGGCGGATGTTTTGTTTCTGTTTTGCCGGCGACGAATGGGCGAGGATCTGATAATATCCGCTGTCGGCACGGAGGAAGGTGATGTTGGTATCGTGATAGAGAGCGTCCGTCACGATGAGGCATGCGAAGTAAACCAGGGCGAATTTTCGCAGGGCAGAAGGGATCGATCGCGATGCTGCAGTCTGGAGCGATTCCGCGAATGGGCTCAAGCGCCTATCTTGAGTCCACGCCCTACGATGGTCAAGGCGAGCGCCATTACTTGCATTGCTTCGGCCCGTGCATAAATAGTGCTCCCCTATTCTTCACATGAGACAGCGGTTCGCCATTCTTTTCCTTATTCTTGCCGCGGCCACTGCCCAGGCGGCAGAGCGCGAATACATTGTCCTCGTGGGCGGCCCGTCGCTCCACATCTGGGAGCAATACAAAGGCCCGGTCGCGCACGACCACTGGTGGGCGAATTTCGTTCATTCGGCGCGGGTGCGCACCGAGCAGTTACGGGCCCAGCTCGGCCCCGATGCGATGATCACCTGGCTGGTCTACAAACCGGGCTACGTCGATCGCGGCGTGCAGGAAAAACAGGATCTGATCGCGAATATCAACAGCGTGCGCGACAAGTTTCATCTCCATCTCGTCTACTTTGATCGCGGCGGGGACGTGATCAATTATCTGAACGAAGGGCAGCCGCGGAACCAGATCAAGGTCTCGGGCTTCGAATTTTTTGGCCACTCGAACAAGGCCTGTTTCCTCTTCGACTACAGCAACGTCGTGGATAGCGCGTCGAAAGCCTGGTTGCACGAAACGGAGCTAAAAAAAATCGACCGGCGCGATTTTACGCGCGACGCCTACGTCAAAAGCTGGGGCTGCCACACCGGCGAGAGCATGAGCAAGCTCTGGCGTGAAGCGACCGGCACGCGGATGTGGGGCGCGATCGGCAGAACCGATTACTCGACCGGGGAATTGCCCGCGCTCTCGTCGGTCGGTGGCAGGTGGGTGAACTGAGCGTAGCGACGTTTTGCTCTTTCTGAGCGGGAGGCTGCGAAGCGCGGCGGTGCACCCTGCACGGCATTGATGTTTCCCCGCGCGGCTTCTACAGGTACGGCCCTCGGGGTCGGCCGAACTCGCGGAATAATCCGCCTCGAGTCTCCTCGTAAGTCTCGAAGACGGACCCTGCTCGCGCGCTCGATTTCCTTGGCGGCTCCAGCCGCGTCGATTTACGGTCGCAGCGTGGCGGCGCTCGACTTCGAAAAGCTCGTGGAAGATTTTTACATGCCGCTCTATCGCTTCGCGTTCTCGCTCAGCCGCCAGGAATCCGACGCGGCCGACCTCACCCAGCAGACTTTTTTTCTCTGGGCCTCGAAGGGCCATCAGTTGCGCGACGCGTCGAAGGTAAAAACCTGGCTCTTCACCTCGCTTTACCGGGAATTTCTCGGGCGCAAACGGCAGCAGGACCGTTTCGTGGAATCTGAGAACAATACGGAGGCGATCGCCGCCCAAACCGTCCCGGCATCTGTCGTGGAGCAACTCGATGGCGACATTGTGCAGCGCGCGCTCCTCGCGCTCGAGGAGATCTACCGCGCGCCACTTACGCTTTTCTACCTGCAGCAACATTCTTACAAAGAGATCGCCGAAATCCTCAAGGTGCCGATCGGGACCGTGATGTCGCGCATTTCGCGCGGCAAAGAGCGCCTGCGCCAGGCGCTTGCCGACAGCGCCGGCCTAACGAAGGAAAACCGGGGAGGAAATACGCATGGATGAGCAGGAGGCGCGATTGATTCTCCAGGCCTACCGGCTGGGCGAGGCGGATAAGGACGATCCGCATTTCGACGAAGCGCTGCAGGAAGCGGCCCGGAACCCGGCGCTCGCCCGTTGGTTTGCGGAGGAGCAGGCCTTTGATCGCGCGCTGGCGGCGCATCTCGACTCGATGCCTGCGCCTTTTGGTTTGAAGACCCGCATTCTGGCCCAGGCCGCGCCACCCGCGATGGGCGGGAGTTCGCGCTGGATCGTTAGTCTGGCCGGCGTCGTCGCGCTCCTTTTTCTTCTCACCCAGGTCGTTAGTCTGTGGCGCGGCTCCGCGCCCGCGCCCGCGCTGCCCGAGTATGCGGCTGAGATGGTCAGCTTCGTGCAGTTGCCGCCGCCGCTCGATATGGAGAGTCAGGATCTGGGCGCGATCAAGCATTGGCTCGCGCAAAAGGATGCGCTGCCGCCGGATGTCCCGCCGCAGCTCGCCGCGCTTCAGCCAGTGGGCTGCCGGGTTCTCTCGTTCCGCGGCCACGAAGTGACACTGATTTGTTTCAAGCGCGGCGGGAACCAGCTCGCGCACCTTTTCGTGGTCGATCGGGCGGCCTTCCCCGAGGTAAAGCCGGGGACGGCGCCGGTTTTTGCGAGCGAGGGCGAGTGGACAACGGCGAGCTGGATGGAAAAGGATCGGGTCTACACGATCGCGGTACAAGGCGACGCGAATGCGGTGCAGCGTTACCTGCCGCATGCCTAACGAGCGGCGAAATGAGACTTGCTCCGATTCCCGGCTGACCTCAAGGCGATGCCGGCCCCGCTCGCCGAAGACGCTACTCTTCTTCGTTCACCGTGAAGGTGACGTTGTCGATCTTGGCGAGGGCGAGCGCGTCGAGGACGTCGATCGTGCGGCTGTACTTCGCCTGCCTATCGCTGATGATCGTCACCACCGCCCGTGTCCTGGCGGCATCGGCGTTTTGTTTCAAGCGCAGCAGGGTGCCCTTGAGTTGTGGCAGATCCTTGCTCGCCGCCGAATCGAACGGCTCGTCGTTGAGCAAAATCTCGCCGGTATCGGAGATGGCGATGATCTGTTCATCGACAAAATCGGTCGAGGACGAGGTTTCCGCGGTCCCGGGCAGCTGGGTGTTCAGCTCGTTCTCGATTTTCACCGCGCCGGCCATGACCATGAAAAAAAGCATGATAACGAAGACGACGTCGATCATCGGCGCGATCTGGAAACCGATGTTGCCTTCGTTGGGATTGAGCTCGAGGCGCACGATTTTAAATGACGAATGACGAAGGTCGAAGGACGAAGGAATAACGAATGACGAATGACCTGGCTGTGGAGCGAGACGCTGTCGAGCTGGGTGAGGAAGTGGTTCGCGCAGCGAAGCGCCATCCCCGACTCGACCGAGTCTCGCCCCACCATTTCGTCATTCGGACTTTGGACATTGATTCGTCATTCGTCATTCGGAATTCGTCATTTCATTCCTTATTCACCGCGGAGAACGAAATGTCGGTGATGCCAGCCTCCGCGCAGGCGTTCATCGCCTGGGAAACGTAAATCGCGGGCACGTCGCGATCGCCGCGGATGACCGCGCGGAACGTCGGGTTCGCGCCGGCCGTCACTTTTTTCTCGCCGGTAATGCGGGCATTCTTGAGCGGCTCGACCATCTCGGTCGCTGCTTGAAAAGTGCGATCGTCGAACACGAATTGCGCCTTCTTCGCGGGGAGCTTCCAACGCACGTTAAGGATCGCTTCAGCGCGACTGTTGTCTTTTTTCTGCGCGTCCTTCGCGATCGGCAACTGGATCGACTTGTCGACTTTCAAGACCTGCGCGGAGGTGATCGTCATGAAGAAAACGAGAATTGTCAGGAGCACGTCGATCATCGGCGCGACCTGGAATTCCGGTTCACCTGCTTCGCTGCCTCCGCCTCCGCCTGCCATCGTCTTGTCTTCGTTAGGCTAACTGGTTGGTCGGGTTCCGCTCCGGCGGCGCGTCGGGGACGAGCCAGTTCGGCGTCGCGGCGAAAAGCTCGTCATCCCCCAAATGCACACCGGCGAGCGACTCGTAGGGCATTTTACGGAAGAGGCGGTTGACGACGTCCTGGATGTGGTGGAGCGAGTCGGTCGCGCGGTTGCGGAGGAAATAAAATGCAGCGAAGGCGGGGATGGCGATAATGAGGCCGCTCGCGGTCGCTACCAGCACCTCGCCGATGGCCGCGGAAAGACCGGAAGGATCGCCAATCCCGCTCGAGCCGAGCTTGGCGAAGGCCTTGATCATGCCGGTGACGGTGCCTAACAATCCGATCATCGGGGTGGTGACGCCGATAACCGAGAGATAGCTGATGTAGGTCTGCATCTGGGAATTTTCCTTGGCCAGCACCCCGATCATGCCGTCTTCCGCGACTTGTTTGCCTTCCCCGAGGAGGCCGATCCCGGAGCGCAGCACGTTGCTCAGGGGTGACGGATTGGTTTTGCAGTAATCATGCGCACCGATGTAGTCGCCCTGCCGAAAAAGTGCCTTGAGCGCTTCCTCCTGCTCGGGCGGCGCGGTTTTCTTGCGGCTGGTACGAATGATTCCGTCGCCGATCAGATAAAGGGTCGCGATCGAGCAAAGGGCGATCGGGAACATGACCCAGCCGCCTTCCTTGATCTGTTCCCAGAGCGTTTTCGAGTGCACGCCGGCGGCTCCTGCGGGCGAGGCGTCCTGCGCAAAACCCGGCGCGGCGAGGAGCAGAAAAGCGCCGGCCAGCGCAGCGGCGAAAGCCCGGGCGGTGCGTTGCCTGGTCGTTAGGCGAAGGATCGTTCGAATCATGTTTTTCATTTTGGCAACCTCTGCAACTCAGTCCGGGCGATCTCCGCCTGTGCCGATTTTGGGTATCCGGCGGTCAGATCGTCAAGCGATCGCTTCGCCCGTTCCACGTCGTCTAAACCGCGAAAGGCGCGCGCTCTGCCGAGGAGCGCGGGCGGCATCCAGAGTTTTTCGTCTTCGTAAAACACTGCCACGTGGAGATAAGCGAGGACGGCCCCGTCCCACTGCCGTTGGGCGAGGAGCGCATCGCCTTTCCGGACCCAGGCCTCGGCGAGTACCTCCGGTTTGGCGCTGTCCTTGATCACCGCGTCGCAAAGTCGCAGCGCCTTGGCGTAATCTTCCTTCCGCAGCAGCCCGGCGACGAGTTGCAATTGCGCCGCGCGGGCGGTCTCCGGATCGACCGCGCGTTGGCGCAGCTCGTCCCCGAGGGCTTCGGCTGGTTTATCGAGCTGCATCCCGCCAAGCGCCCCGATTTTGAGCAAGGCCGCCTGGGCCCACCAATTCCCCGGCAGATCGCGCAACGGGGTGTAGTACTTTACGACCGGCTCAATATCGGCGAGGGCCTTTTCTGGTTGGCCCTCGGAAAGAAAGGCAGCCGTCGTCTTCAATTGCGGCGGCTCCGGGAAATCGATCTTCGCGATCGTCGCCGCCTGATAACCGACCTCGCCGCTGCTCGCGCCGACCTGGATTTTGGCCATTACCATGTCGCCGGCGCGCCGGACGCCTTTGGTTTCGATTGTCTGGCCGGTTTTGAGGAGGATGTTTTGGGCGTGGATCGGCCTAACGACTGCGAGGAGGAGGATGAAAGGAACCGTGAAACGGAGAGTCTTCATGATCCTTCTCCCAGCGCTTCGAGTCGTTTTCGGGCCTCGATCGCTTCGGTAAAATTGGTCAGCTTCTCGTTGCGCAACAGCTCGCGATACGTGTTGGTCGCTTCCTGGGTTTTGCCGAGCTTTTCGAAGCTTTCGGCGCTCGCGATGTAGGCTTTCGCAACCCAGGGCAGGAATTTCTGGTAACCGATGTAGACCCGCTGATAGAAGGCATTTGCTTCCGCCCATTTGCCGCGTTTGGCGGCGATTTGGCCTAACGAATAGACGCTGCAGACGGTCGCTTCGCCACGCCATTCACGGACCGATGCCACCTGCTCAAAGCCTTTCTGCGCTTCATCCAGTTTCCCGAGCACGAGGAGCGTTTTCGCCCGGCCGAGCGAAATGTCTTTCAGCTTTTGCGCGGCCGCGATCTTCTCCGTGCCGTCGGTGAAATAACGCAGCGCCTTCGGATAATCCTTCTTTTGGTAGGCGATTTCTCCGAGCCCGTTGTAGGCGTAGTCGACCATCTGGCTCTTCGGGAAATCGTCCATCAGCCGCTCATAAAATCCCGCGGCCCGATCCAATTTCCCTTTGCCCAGGAGACAATCGCCCGCTGCGCCAAGGAGCAGCGGGCTCAAGTCGTCCGGCCTAAAATCGCTCGCGATCCGCGCGATGTTCTTTTCTTCCTCGTCCGGTTGCCGCTGGAGGCGTGCGAGCTCGGCTTTGCCAAAGAGGATGCGTGCCTTGGCCGTCCCGGATTCTTCATTGGGTCCGGAAAGGAGGCGGTCGAGATCCGCTAGGGGATTCGTTGCAGCCGGGGAGACCGGCTCCGGCTGGACCGATGTTCCCGTACCGGAGCCGGGGTCAGCGCCCCCGGCCACAACGGTCTTTTTCTTCACGCAGAACTGCGCGAGCTGGGTGATCAGCTGCTCGACCGCATCACGTCGCGGATCGTTGATGTACTTCTTGATCGTATCCGCGGCGAGCTGTCTGGCCTCGTCGATCTTGCCTTCGCGCGCTTTCGCTTTGCCGATCCAATAAAGGGCCTGAACTACGGTCGGGTGATCGGGCTTGTCTTTGACAAAGCCGCCGAAAAGCTCCGAGACCTTAATCCAGTCGCCCTGTTTTTGCAGAAGCTTGCTCGCGGCAAAGAGCGAGTAATTCATCACCTCGTCGGTGGTCGCGGTCTGGTAGGAGCGAATGTAAACCGGGATGGCCGCGACCTGGCGATCGCTCGCGGCGTAGGCGTCGCCGAGCAGGGCGAGGACCTCGCCGAGCTGCGGGTTGCCGGGGAATTGTTTTTCCCAAGCCCGGCAATCGGCGATCACTTCGTCGTAGAGTGAGGCTGCGTAGTTGCAGACGGCGAGACGGTATTTCGCGTCGGGGAGGAAATTGCCGCTCGGGTGTCTGGCGATGTAATCCCCGAGCTGATTCATCGCGTCCTGATATTTCCCGGCGAAAAGGGCGCAGAGCGTGATGCGATAGTTCACGTCCTCGGCGTTCGCGCCGTGCGGGAATTCAGCCAAGTATTTTTTGTAGGCCGCGATCGCCTCGCCGTAATTGCCGGCCGTAAACTTGGCGTTGCCTAACAAGTAGCGAATCTGTTCGCGAAAGCTGTTCTGTGGCTGGGTCTCAAGGATGCGGCCAAAATAAGTCTCCGCCGCCTTCGGATCGCCCGCCTGCAGGGCGACCGCTCCTAGCAAGTAGCCGACCGTCCCGACGTTCGGCCCGTTCTTGAACTCGCGCAGATACTGCTCGCATCTTTCCTCCGCGCGCTGCGGCTGGTTCACGTCCGCCAGCGCGACGATCAGCCCGAAGAGGGCCGGTTCGCGCTCCGGCCCTTCCTTGAAACGGTCGAGGATTTCCTGGTCGACGACGACCGCTTCCCATTTGCGATCGAGCTCGTAAAAGCAGCGGCCGAGCCGCAAATAAATCGCCGGCGTGATCGAGGGCAGGTTCTCGAATTCCGCGAGTAGCTTGAGCGCGTTGGCGATGGCGTCCTTGAGCTGATTATTGGCCGGGGCGAGCCGGACGATTTCCGCCGGATGGGCGCGGACGGCGGCGAGGTTTTCCTCGATCCGGCGCTGCATGCCGGCGACCCGATCGTTTTGCTGTTGGATGATTTGTTCGCGCGGGCCGGCGTAGCGGTAGCAGGCGAGCGCCTCCTTGAATTGCTGGGTGTTATAAAACTTGTCGCCCAGATCAACCGTCAGTGCGTTCAGCTCGATGAGGTTGTCGGCCAGGGCGATCTTTTGGTGGAGCGCCTCGAGCACGCGCAGCGCCTTGGCGCCATCGCCCTTCTGGGCGTAGAGCTGGGCCAGCATCGTCGCGCCACGCATCGCGTCGCTCGTCCGGATTTCCGTGCCGGCGAGTTTTTCCAGCGCTCGAATCGCCTCGTCCATCCTGCCGGTGGCTTTAAAGGCTTCGGCTTCGAAGAGCAGCGCTTGCTCGCGCAGCTTGGGATCGTTCTCCAGCACGGCCATTTGCGCGGCGGCATCCTTGAAGTTTTTGCTCAGCAGGTTCGACTGCGCGATGGCGAACGCGACGGCGGCGGCGTGCGCGCCCTGCGGGAACTTCGTCTGGTAGTTTTTGAAGGCGGCGATCGCCCTCGGATAATCGCCGGCGTTGAAGTAAGCGGAGCCGATCGTGTAGAAAATTGGTTCGGCCTGCGGGGTCACTTCGACGCGGGCAACAAGGGCTTCGAGTTCGGTCGCGGCCCTGGCGAAATTGCCGGCCTGAAATTCCGCCATCGCCTGGCTGTGGGCCGTGGCGAGATTAGATGCGTCCTGCGCGGAGCCGTTGGTGGCCAATCCGAAGAACAGGATCGCCAGCCAGGTCGCGCGTTTTTTCCTAACGAGGGGTCGCATGGGGGGTTGCGGAACTATAGCAAACCCGCCGCGCGCAAGTCGAGCGATTTGTCCAGCGTCATTGCATCGACGGAGTCTTTCGCCGTAAAATCGATTAGTGTCGGAGGCCAAAGCGGACGTGATTCGCGAAAAATCAATCGCCGGTCTGGGGGGTGCGCTGCTGCTAATCCTAATTCTCGTGGTCTACACGAACCATTTTCACAACGGCTTTCACTACGACGATGGGCACACGATCGTAAACAATGTCTCCATCCGGGACCTGCGGAACATTCCGCATTTCTTCCGTGACGCGACCACCTTCAGCAC
>DATMNS010000275.1:0-6237 GCA_035568735.1 Chthoniobacterales bacterium
GAGGAAATGCGGGGCCGGGTAGCGGGCGGCGACCTCGAGCGGGAAGCTCTTTTCGCGCAACAGATCGCGCCTTATCGCGAGCTGGTTGCGTTACTCGTTAGGCAGAAACGGCCGGAGGAAGCACTCGTCATCGCCGAGAAATCGAGCGCCCGTGTGCTCCTCGACGCGACCGACGGCGGCCGCACGGAATGGCCTTCGATCCTGACCGCCGACGAACGCTCCCGGCTCCAGGAGTTGAATTTGAAATCGACGGAGGCGAATCAGGTCCTCACGCGTCTACAGGCCGCGGCAAAACTCGATGAAGCGGCGATCGCAGCGGCGGCAACGGGTTTGCACGAGGCCCGGGGCGCACAGGAGGATTTCGCGACGATGATCCAATCGTCGCATCCGGAGCTGCGGCGCATGACGCCGCCCGCGGCGCTAAAGACGTTGACCGAGCTGGAACCGACCTTGCGCGGCGGAAAGACCACGCTGCTGCGGTTTTTGGTCGGTGAAAGGGAGTCGTTCCTCTTTGTCGTGACTTTGCCTGACGACTCCAGAACACCGGTGCTGAAGGTAATCTCACTCGGCCAGGGCCGGGCGGGATTGACTCGCCTAACGAACGATTATCGGAACAGCCTGGCCCACCGCAGCCTTGTTTGGGAAAAGTCGGCGCGCCAGTTGTACGATCTGCTCCTCCGCCCGGCGGCGGCGCAACTGGCGGGTGCCAATTCAATTATCATCGTGCCCGACGGTCCGCTCTGGGAGCTGCCTTTCCAATCACTCGAGCGGGCGGCGGATGATCCGTTGCTCGCCGATTACTCGATTCGTTATGCCCCTTCGCTCACCCTTCTCGCGCACGCGCAGAAGATGGCGCCCGTCGCGCCCGAACATTCGCTTCTCGCCTTCATCAATCCGGCGCTCGGTTCTTCCCCCGATGCGCGGAAGCCCGTCTTGCCCGACGACGAATGGGAACCGCTCCTCGGAATGGAAAAGCAGGCGGGCGAGCTGGCGAAAATTTATCCGGCGCCCGCCGGGGAGATACTTGTCGGAAGCGAGGCGCGAGAAAAAACCTTTAAAGAGAAAGCCGGGGGCGCGGCGATTCTCCATTTTGCCACCCATGGCGTGCTGGACGACCGGGCGCCGCTCTACTCCTACCTCCTCCTTTCACAGATAAATCTCGCGCCGGAAGAAGATGGACGGCTCGATGTGCGCGAGTTGCTCCAGATGAAATTGCACGCCCGCCTCGCGGTGCTCTGCGGCTGTGAGACAGCGCGCGGCGAGGTCACGGCCGGCGAGGGTGTAGTCGGGCTGTCCTGGGGGTTTCTGGTCGCGGGTTGTCCGGCGACGATCGTGAGCCAGTGGAAAGTGGAGAGCGCGAGCAGTACGCAGTTGATGGTCGAGCTTCACCGCCAACTGCACGACCGTGTGGAGAACGCGGAAGCGCTGCGGCGGGCGAGCCTGAAACTGCGCGAAGATCCGCGCTACCGGCATCCGTTTTACTGGGCGGCGTTCGTCTTGGTTGGGGCAAATCTGTAACTGCCCGCAGGATGGCTGAGCCTACTGCTCTGGGTCCATTACGCCGGCGAGCAGATTTTTTGGCAACGGGGTCTGCGGATTTTCGCGGGCGAGTTCCTGGAACTCGTGCCGCGCCTCTGCTGCCAGGCCGACCCGCGCGTAAGCCAGACCCATGACCAGATGCGACACGCCCCATTTCTCGCGCACCTGCTGCAGCTCGCTCCGCGAGGCCGCATCGAGGACGCGGAAGCGCGCCTCCGGCTCGGGAGGGGCCGGGCTTTTGGCGAGCGTTTCGCCATCTTTCAGCGCCTCGACCTCCCACTCGTAGGTCTCGTTAGGCGACAGGGGTTCGTGAGGCGTCCAGGTGGTCGCGGACGCCGGGAGCAGCGGGCTGCTCACCACGGCGCCGCCCGGTGGCACAAGATTGACTCGATAACCGGTCGCGCCCGGCTCCTTGCTCCAGCGAAAGACAGGCCGTTCCCCCTCGACAACGCTCCCGACCGGCGCGACGACCCGAAAAGAACCTTGCGGCGACGGCGCGCCCGCCAGGGTCTCGCGCGGGCCGCGCAATTCGCCCGGCAAAGCCGGACGATCGACTTTGCCTAACGAAATCGCATTGTGCACGGAACGCTGCAAATCCGGCGGCAGCGCGCCGAGCCCGGAGATCTCACCCTTCGCGCTAACGACAATTCGTTGGCCGTGGTCGATCAGCGCTACGTCTGCGCCGGCGCGGTGTCCCGCCGAGATCAACCAGAGGAACGCGCAACCGAGGACGAGGCCGGCCGCGAGGGGCCACGCGCGACTGAGCGAACGCATCAAGCGCGGCTGGGGCGCTTTGGCGTAATCGTGCTCCGCGAGTTCGTTTATCTCGTCGCGAAACTGCAGGAGGTTAATCAACTCGGCGGCCGCGGCCGGCGAATTGCCGATCCGTTCCGCCAGCTCGCGCCGGCGCAGCGGATCGATGTCGCCGTCCATCCATTCTACCAGATCTTCGTAGCCGACGCTCTCGGCGATGGGTGTGGTGGGGCGATTCCGGCGCAGTTCCCCCCGACAGCGCGCGCATTCCTGCAAATGATCGCTCACCTCGAGAAGCGCGGACGGCGCGAGACTCCGCTGCCAATAAGCCGCGCGTTCTGCATTCGTTAGGTGCCCGTTCTCGTCCATTGCTTTCTCCTCTCTAGGATGGGGAGCCGGCGTGTTTATTACCTGCGCCAGATTTCCAGACGCGCCACGCCTCTCCCAAATTGTCGCGCGCCACCCGGCGCAAGTTGATGACCTGCTGGCGAGTGCAGTTGAGCATGCCGGCGATCGTTAGGTCGTCGAGCGGCAGGCGATTCCAGAGCTCTGCCAGTTCGGCCGCCGCCAGGTTGAGCGCGCGCGCGACCGCGCGGATCGAGGCAATGCCGAGCAGCTCGAACTCGCGGAGGATTTCGGAGTGGAGGAGAAAGGCGCACCGCTGCCGATCCGAAAGAGCTCCAATCTCGCTCCAGAGCCACCCGAGATATTCCTTCCAGATCAAATCTTCCGCCGGAGACTGGCGCGGATCAAACGCCGCGCAGGCATCGCCGGTCGCGTGGGCCGGTGTGCCCGCGACTCCGGGCACACCCGCGACCGCCGTTGTCAGGTCGCGCAACTCGATCGGGCCGCCGAGCCAGCGGAAAATGCGCGCGAGCAAATCCGGCAGGACGAGCTGAGCGGGATCGAGACCACCCAACGCCTCGCCGAGGGCCGCGTCGGCATCGACCAGCAACCACTGAAGTTTAGGCGACGGTCCGCCCAACCGTCCCGTCCATGGAGCGAGCCCGCACCATTTCACGCCATCCGCATCTTTCCAGAGAGAAAATCCTTTTTGTGTGCTCCGGCCTTCGAGCAAATAACGAAGCCGGTTGAGGAGCAACGCACGTGGTGGATGCCGGGCGCGCAGCGATTCCGCCCACGCTGAATACGTGGTGCTCGCGACGTAAGCGCGAAAGTCGCGGATCGGTTCGCGCGCTTCTTGACGGAGCGCGGTGAGTTGCCCAATCAGATGCTCACGGGCGGCGCTGGCGATGTCTTCCTCATTTGAAGCACCGTCGGCTAACCCACCGCTGCGAGCGAGTCGGGTGCGCAGGATGACGTCGATCAGTGGATCCGCGTGCAGGGTGATCAGCTGGGCCAGTTGCGTGTCCGTTCCCGCTGAAGAAGACGCCGCAAGATAAGGGGCGAGAAGCGGATCGGATCCGTTGCCCGGCGAAGCGGACTGGTTTTGCGCGGGTTCAAACATCTTGGAATCAGCAGAAGCCCAGCACCTTTCGAGCGCGCGACCAACGGTTCTGTCCGAGAGGCGCGAGATTTTTCACGTGGCCGGTAATATCGCCGCCCCTTCCGCATCTCCAAGCAGTGAAATCCAAACTGTGTCTCTGCTGAAAAGGCCACCAAACATCATACAATGAAACTTCCTTCTCTCCTTCTTAAACTGGCGACGATTACGACGCTCACTCTGGTCGCCGGACATCGTCTTTACGGCAGCGACCCGGAAATTTTTATCACCGGCGACGGTTCGCAGGGTGGCGGGATTGTCGGTGCCTACACGCTGGCGGGCGGGACGCTAAACGCGACTCTCGTCTCGGGCTTAGGATTCCCTGTCGCCGCGGTGGTGTCCGGTGGCGATTTGTTCGTAGTGGATAATGAGAATGGGACGGTGGGCGAATACGACGCCACGACGGGCGCGACGATAAACGCTTCCCTTATTTCTGGGCTGGCGGACCCGAAGGGCATCGCCATTTCGGGCTCTATGTTGTTCGTCACGGTCAACAACGATATGGCCTTTACCGCGCAAGTCGCCGAATACACCACCGGAGGCGTGCTGGTGAATGGAGCGCTCATCACGGGATTACGATTAGCGGTGGGGATCGCCGTTTCCGGGTCCGATTTATACGTCGCGGATTTCGCCTCCGGAACTGTGGGCCAATATACCACCTCCGGAACCCCGATTAATCCCTCGCTAATCACTCCCAGTGGTCGTGCGTACAACCTCGCCGTCTCGGGCACCAGCCTGTTCGTGATCAGTCCAGAGGAGGCAACTGTTTACAATTACACCACCTCGGGAGACTTCGTGACCTCTTGGCAGATAACCGACAGCATCGAACCGGGCAGCATCGCCGTCTCGGGCTCGGATGTCTTTGTCGGGGACTTTTCTAATAAGACCGTCCGCGAATACACGACTACCGGGGCCATCGTGAACAACGCCTTGATTTCCGGAGTCAGTGACTTGGTCGGGATGACGATCAGCGCGGTCGGGGCCCCGACACCGACACCAACCCCGACTCCCAAGCCAACCCCGACGCCCACCCCGACACCGGTGGTAGGACTTTCCCCAACTACCTTTACCGTCGATGGAAGCGCCAATCCTACCGCGAACGTGGTCGACACGGTCCTCCGTTTCGCCGCCGTCCAGACGGGCACCCCGGCCGGCCTCTCCGTCCGGGTGCAGACCAGCATGACGCCGACCGTTGGATCCAGTTGGACCGACCTGAATAACGGCAGTGCCGGCGGTATGATCTATGATATCTCGAGCAAGAAGTTCGTCAGCAGCTCGGCTAACTATCCTCTGTTCAATGGAGTTTACTTTCGCGCCATCGCCTCGGCCCATGGTTATCCCGATAGCATCTCCAACTCTGTCGGACCTTTCAGTCTCGCCAGCAGCACTCCACGCCTGAGCCAGCCGGAGATTTCGGTCACCGGCAACGGCCCTTTTGCCGACCTCTACTTCCGCTCCTATGTCGCGACCGCGACCAATGGCATTGCCCTGAGGGTGCAATCTACTACCACTCCGTCGAATGAGGTGAGCTGGATCGATTTGAATGATGGCCAGGCCGGCCACATGAAACAAAGCAACGAGCCAAACCGCTTTTACTTGCTGGCGAACAAGCTCCCGGCCGTGACCGGCGTTTACTTCCGCGTCGTGGCCACCCTCACGGGCCACGTGGATGGCCTTTCCGCTCCGTTCGGTCCGCTCAATCTGGTCCTCGATACGCCGCCCACTGTCACGATCACGCCTCCCAAGGGCATATCGGGCAGCGGCACTGCGACGAGTCCGCTCGTCCTGGCGGCCGGAACGTTACACTTTAGTGCGCAAGCGACCCTGCCAAGCGGACGCAAGATCAAGCAAATTAGCCTCCTGTATGATGGTTCCACGATTAATTATTCCAACATTTCCAGCGTGACCGTGGACTACACGACCAATGTGATTGGCGACCATCTCGTCGAGGCTACCGCCGTGGATGACTTGGGAGGGAGCGCTCGCGATGGCACAGTTCCTCTGTATATCCGGGTCGTCCCAAACACCACCACCAGCGCCGAGAAAGAAGAAACGGTGGTCGGTGGGCCGCGCGCGACCCAGGCTGCCACCACCGGTGGCAAGGTCTTTACCGTCGCCAAATCTGGTGGTAACTGGAATGATCCCACCACTTGGAAAGATAACCTTGGGAAGACTGGTATTCCCGGTGAACAGGATCTCGCGATCGTCGGGTCCTCCTCCGTCAAGTGCCCATTCGATGTCGTGACCGGCTCAGTAACTCTTAGTGGCGGCCAGATTATTGGGCCCGGAACGCTTGACATCTTCGGAGTCCTCTCCATCTCCTCAGGCGCATTCGTAAATTCGACTCTCTTTATTGGCTCGGGGGGAGTTTGCAATCTAACCAATAGCGTCCCCATCCAAATGGCTGCGAACGTGGTTAACCTCGGGACTTGGAATGTGCA
>DATMNS010000276.1:0-2006 GCA_035568735.1 Chthoniobacterales bacterium
CGATTTCACGAATACCCACTGTCCGTTCAACACCTCAATCGCGCAGTGGACCTAGGGCAAACAAACGGCGCAGGATCCGACTCCGTACTACGAAGCGCCTCCGAATTGCTCGAGATCGACTACACGCTCGGCAACCTGCGAGACACCTTGCCTCGGTACGAAGCCGTCCTTGCAGCAGGCGAAGGACGTAAGGCACCCAACGATGTGGCTCTGCTGGAACTTGAAGAACGGGTGGCGCGCGCACGGTACCGCTTGGGCGACTGGTCGCAAGCCGCCCAAGGTCTAGGGAGTCTCCTGAAGGCCCAAGGCACATCCGCGCCTCCATCCGAGTTTGTTGGCGAGATCGAACTCGACCTCGGGCAGGTGCTCGGCGATTTGGCCAGGTCCGCCGATGCAGAGGTTCACTTACGCCGGGCGATCGAAATCCTTACGCGCGAAATTGGTGCGATGCATGCAAAAGTAGCGGAAGCACGGGCGGCCCTCGGTCGATCGCTCGCCGACACCGGTCAGTTCGATGATGCAGCGGAGCAATTCGACAAGGCGCAAGAACTGGCGGCTGGCTCCTTTCCCCTAGAGACGGGGATTGCCGTGCGCACGCGATATTTCCGCGCGCTTCTATTTCTCCAAATGGACGCCCCGGAAAAGGCCGAACCCCTCCTCGCGCAAATCGTCGCGTCCCAAGATGCGCATTCTGCAGCGGATCTGAAGGCGCGAACCGGTTCGGCGCCGGAGGTGGATCGCACGGGTCCGGTGCGGCGGGCGCTCGGCGAAGCTTATGCACGCGAAGGCAAAATCGACGCCGCAATTATCGCGCTGCAGCGCGCCGTCGCGATTAGCGAACGCGCAGACGGCGCACAACATCCAGACACTCAGTCGACACGTCTTTCTCTCGCCGAGTGCCTCGTGGCGGAAGGACGCGACGCGGAAGCTCGTGCCATCCTCACGACTCCGACCATGAATCTGGCAGCGCTTCCCGCCGTGCACCCCATCGTCGCACAATTACGTCGGGTGAATGGCCTCCTGGCTCAACACGAAGGGAATGTTGAGCAGGCGCGAAAGTCGTTCGGTGACTCGCTCGCAATCCTTCAATCGCTGTATGGATCTCAGCACTGGCGCGTCATCCGTGCGCGCCAGGAGTTTGAGCGAGCGGTGCCATAAGGAGTGACGTCTCGCCCCAACGGCGCGCCGGCCACTGCCTGACACGTGTTCACCTGCCTGCCGGCAGGCCGACGCCGGTGACATAGATCACCGATTCCGATATGCCGTCTATTCCAAGATCCTTCTCGATCAGAGAATCTTTCAAAGCCGCGGTACTGAAAGGCGCAAGACCCATCCGGGTTGCCGTCAGACAGAATGTCTGGCCGAGATGGCCGGCATCCAGCAGCACCACTCTATAGGCCCGAGGATGAGGGTACTTCCACATGGTCCGCGCAAAGACGCCCGTCATGATGAAGAGTGCCGACGAATAGGCGACAAACGGCTGGTCTGCGCAATAAGCCCGCGCGAGTTGCGGTGTCGCCTCGCCGGAGATTTTTTCAAGTGCGTGGTCCCTCGCGTCATAGTGATAAAGCCCAGCATCGAGTCCTTTCACCCTGAGTGCCATCAAATACACTTCAATGGGGTTTCGTGCGCCGGCAGACGGACTTGTCTTGAGCGGCAGGGACCCGAAATATTTTGACTTGAGGTACGCTTGGACGCCCCAAGTCGTTTGCAGCAGCCTCGATATGCTATCGAGCGGTACTTCCGCTTCCGAGAATTTTCGCTGCGTCCTCCGGGCGTGCAGCGTCTGGTAAAAGCTGTCGGTCTCCATTTCATGAAACGGCAGTGAAACCGATTCGGCGCCTTCGGTCTTCTTGAACAGAGGCGGCGATGGCGTGTCGGGGATCGTCCGCATTATTTGCTCGATGGTCCAGTCGCCTCCGACGTAGGGTGCGTCTTTCGTCAGAAAGTGAAATCCGCCCTCGGGCAGCCACGGCTTCCACGAGGAATCGAGCAACTCATCGCGA
>DATMNS010000277.1:0-8372 GCA_035568735.1 Chthoniobacterales bacterium
GTGATGACTTTCTTCTCCCGCAGTAGTTCCGGCACGTTGCCGCTGGCGATTTCCTGCGCGAGACCCTCGACGATCGCCGTCTTGCCGACCCCGGCTTCGCCTAACAAGACCGGGTTGTTTTTCGTCCGGCGACAGAGCACCTGAATGACGCGCTCGATTTCGTTATGCCGGCCGATGACCGGATCGAGCTCGCTCTTCTTCGCGAGATCGGTCAGGTCGCGGCCAAAGGCGCGAAGAGCCGGGGTCTTGACGTCCTTCTTGGAGGTTTCGCCCGGCGCACCCAGCTCCGGATCGTTTTCCGGCGGGGTGAAATTGGGATCGAGTTCCTTCAGGATTTCGTTGCGCGTCCGCTCGATATCGACCTCGAGGCTCTTCAAGACCCGGGCGGCGACGCCCTCGCCTTCGCGCAGCAGGCCGAGCAGGATGTGCTCGGTGCCGACGTAGGAATGATTGAGCGCGCGCGCTTCCTTACCGGCGAGCGCGAGCACTTTTTTCACCCGCGGAGTGTAGGGAATGTTGCCGACCATTTTCGTCTCCGGGCCGGAGCCGACCTGTTTTTCGACTTCCATCCGCACGGTTTCGAGGTCGAGCCCCATTTTCTGGAGGACATTGACCGCGACGCCCTGGCCGAGCTTGATCAGGCCGAGCAGGAGATGCTCGGTCCCGACGTAATTGTGGTTGAAGCGGTCCGCTTCTTTGCGGGCGAGCGCGAGAACTTGCTGCGCCCGAGGAGTAAAATTATTCATTATGGTTAGACTCGGAGGGCGGTTTGTCGGCGGGCTCCCGCGCCACTTTACCCATATCAGGTTTAGGAAAGAGTTTCAAACGATCGCGGATGATTTGGGCGCGCAGAAAGTCGCGTTCTTCGGCGTTGAGCTTCTGTTGCGAGGTCTTTTGCAGGTGCGCCGGCTGAGTTTCAATGAAGAGCTCATCGACCGGCAACCGCCGGTCTTCCGGGAACGCCCCGAGATCCACGCCGAGTTTCATGACCGAGAGCAAATTAAGCGCCTCCTTCGAAGTCATCGCATGGGCATACGTGAGCACACCGTATGCCCTGCCGATCTGATCCCAGAGCGTGTCGGACTTTTTCTGGATCAACATCTGGCGCGCGTCGTGTTCTTTTTCGATGATCGTTTCGATCACCTTGGTCAGGCGCGCGATGATTTCGTCCTCTTTTTCGCCGAGCGTCGTCTGGTTCGAGATCTGGAAAAGGTTGCCCATCGCCTCGGTGCCTTCGCCGTAGAGGCCGCGGACGGCGAGACCGATCTTGTTCACGGCCTGGATGACTTGATTGATCAGGTCGCTCAGGACGAGGCCCGGTAAATGAAGCATCGCCGAGGCGCGCATGCCGGTGCCGACGTTGGTCGGACAGGCGGTCAGGTAACCGAGCCGCTGATCGTAGGCGATGTCGAGCTTGGCTTCCAGCGTGCTGTCGATTTTATCGACGAGCTTGAAGGCGCTTTTCAATTGCAGCCCGGAACGGATCGATTGCATCCGCAAATGATCCTCTTCGTTAATCATGATGCTGAGCGTTTGCTTGCGATTCATGACGACCGCACTGCCGATGCTTTTCGCGGCATGCTCGCGGCTGATGAGATGACGCTCGACGAGCACTTGTTTCTCGAGCGCGGAAAGATCCTGGAGCAACTCGGAGAACGAATCCTGCATCTCCGGCAACTCTTCGACGCGGGGTTTGATCTGCTCGAGAATTTGGCTTCGCTCGGCTTTTTTCGCCCAGCCGGGGAAGGCCCGGTGGCGCAAATTCCGCGCCAGTCGCACCCGGCTGCTGACCACGATCTGGTGGTGCGGGCCCTCGCCGCGGACCCACTCGCCGGCGCTCGACATGATTTGGGAGAATTTCATTCGATTAACTCGCCATCTCGTGCTCGAGCTTCTTGATCTGGTCGCGCAAGGTCGCCGCGGTTTCGTAGTTTTCTTCCGCGACAGCTTTCTCCAGATGGTCGTTGAGGGCGCGCATCTTGTCGGTCAATTTCATCTGGCGCGCGGCGCGTTCCGGCAACTTGCCGACATGCTCGGTCCCCTTGTGCATCGCCTTGAGGAGCGTCCCCAGACCTTCCGAAAACGTCTCGTAACAGGCGCTGCAACCGAGCCGCCCGGTCTTCTTGAAGTCCGCCTGGGTGAAACCGCAAACCGGGCATTTCTGGGTCGGCGCCCCTTTCTCGATCTCCTCCGCGGCGCCGATCCCTAACAATAGATCGGCGAGGGCAAACCCGGTCGGATCCTGCACCCCTTTCTCCTTCGAGCAGGCATCGCAGAGGTTCACCTTCTGCATCTTGCCCTCGAGAATCTGGGTCAGAAAAACCGTCGCATCATTACATTTACAAACGTCGCACAGCATGGCTGATCAATTAGACCACAAACTGGTGGGAAAATTCAACCGCCAGACCGGCGGCGGCACTCTTTCGTCTCTTGCCCGACGCGCGTCCGTTCACTCCCGAAAAATCGGCGTCCCGGTTTCGCGTGTCAATTCCCGGAAGCGCGCGATCGTGCGCAGAGTGATCGCGCCCGGCTTCCCGTTCCCAATGGTGCGGCCGTCGACTTTGATCATCGGGACGACCTCGGCGGCCGTCCCGGTGAGGAAAGCTTCGTCGGCGATGTAGAGATCGTGGCGCGTCACCTCGGGCTCGGAAATTTTGATCCCGAATTCCGCGGCGATATCGAAGACCACCGAGCGCGTGATGCCACGCAACGCACCGGCGGTGATCGGGGGCGTCATGATCTGGCCACGCTTCACGAGGAAGACGTTGTCCGCGGTGCACTCGGCGACATTGCCGGCATCATTCAGCATGAGTGCTTCGTCGGCGTTAGCGAGGTTCGCTTCGATCCGGGCGAGGACGTTGTTCAGGTAATTCAGCGACTTGATCGCGGGATTCAAGGTCGCCGGTCCCATCCGTCGAGTTGGCACCGTGACCACGGTCAGGCCGCTGCGATAAATCTCCTCGGGATAGAGCGCGATCGTCGACGCGATAATGATCACGCTCGGCCGCTTACAGTGGATCGGGTTGAGGCCGAGGTTGCCGACACCGCGGGTCACGATCAACCGGACATAACCGTCGCGCAGCCCATTTTGCCGGATGGTTTCGAGCAGTGCCTCATCCATCTCCGAACGCGACATCGGGATGTCGATGCAGATAGAACCGGCTGATTCCCAGAGGCGCTCCAGGTGTTCCTCCATGCGAAAGACGCGGCCGTTGTAAAAGCGAATGCCTTCAAAAACGCCATCGCCGTAGAGCAGGCCGTGATCGAAAACCGAAACCTTGGCGTCGGCCTGGTCGAAAAATTCGCCGTCGATATAGATTTGCGGAGATTTCGTGGCCGAAGACTGCACCGCGGCTTTCTGCGCGGAAACGGATTTGATCGGGGGCGTCGCGACGGCGGTGGCGGCAGCGTCTTTGGTTAGCATGAAAAAACCTCCGGTCATTCGGAAGCCAATTCAAGCGGAGAATCGGTCCTAACGCGCAAGCAGACCGTCGACGATCCGCAGGGTGCGATCGCCGCGCTCCGCGAGATTGTTGTCGTGCGTGACGACGACGAGCGTTTTCCGGCGCTCGTGCGCCAGACCGAGGAGCAGGTCCATAATCGCGTCGCCGGTCTTGGAATCGAGGTTCCCGGTCGGTTCATCCGCGAAAATGATGTCGGGATCGTTCGTTAGGGCGCGGGCGATCGCGACCCGCTGCTGTTCGCCGCCGGAAAGCTCCGGCGGGAGATGGTTCTCCCGGTCGGCCAGACCGACCGCGGCCAGGCTTTTCGCGCAGGCTTCCTTCGCGGGACGGCGACCGATAATTCCCGGGAGCATGACATTCTCCAGCGCGGTCAATTCCGGGAGAAGGAAGTAGCCCTGGAAAACAAAACCCATCTTCTGGTTGCGGAGCCTGGCCAGCGCCGATTCGCCCCCGCGATAAAGCTTCTGGCCCTCAAACTCCACTTCGCCCGATTCCGGCCGCTCCAGCCCGGCCAGGGTGTAAAGCAGAGTCGTCTTCCCCGCGCCCGAGGCGCCACAGAGGAAAATCGATTCGCCGTGCTGGACCTCGAGAGAGACTCCTCGCAAGACATCGATCCGGCGTCGGCCGATCTGGAAGGAACGGCGCAGATCGCGCGCGACAAGTTGTGGAGGCGGCATCGGGCAGCATCATTGGCCAACTCAGGGGTGGCCGCAAGGGAGAGGCGCACCTCGAGCAGCCAACGCCGCGCACTGACGGCTCCCACATTTTGGCCGCAATGGTCGCTCAAGCTTCGCGGCAAAGCAGAAGCCGCGTGGAGGATCTCCTCCACGCGGCGCTGTGCATCCAATCCAACGTCGTTAGGCCAGGCCAAGCGTGACCAGCGTGGGCTCATCCACTGCGTAAGTCACAACCAGGCCGTGGCTCTGCTGGTAACGAGCCAGCGCGGCGCGCGTTTGCGGGCCAATCAGGCCGTCGATCGCACCGCGGTAGTAGCCCTGATCGCGCAAGGCCATCTGGACGTTCTCGATGACCTGCCCGGGAGCGTAATTGTTATACCCGTAGATCGGACCGTCATAGGCATAGGTCGAATAATACGGGTCGTAGCCAAACGCCGGATACCAGTATCCGCCCCACCAATAGAAATAGCCGCCGCCGAAGAGGACGAAGCGGGTGTGCGGAAACCGCGCAACCCACCAGGCACGGTCGTGCCGGACCCGGATCACATTTCGGTTGGCGACCGCGAAGCTATTGCGATCGAAATGATGGACCGCCGCCGCCCGTTGCGGCGCTCGAGGATGCCGTCCGCGGACGGGATCGGCCTGGCCGGACTGTGTCAGCGCCAGAGCCAGAATGACAAATCCAAGTGTTAATCGTTTCATAGTAAAGAGTCCTTGTTTTCTGGCTTAGACCGTCTGGACGCGCCAATTATTCAAACCCCTCGGACGCGGCGTTAATTCCCTCCGAATCACCGAGTTGGCGAATGGCTTCAAAGAGAACGATGGCCACGGCGGTGGCCAGATTGAGACTGCGCGTCCCGTGCATCGGGATCGTCAACAGATAGTCTGCATTTGCCCGCAGGAGCGCTTCCGGAAGGCCTTTGGTCTCGCGCCCGAACACCAGAAAATCGGCGCGCTGAAACTTGATCGCGTGATAAGGACGGGACGATTTCGTGGTCAGGTAGAAATAGCGCGCGCCCGGCGGCTGCGCGGCTTGCAGTTCAACCAAGGAATTCCAAAATCGGACGTCGACCTCCGCCCAGTAGTCGAGGCCGGCCCGTTTCAAGGTGCGATCGTCGGTCGAGAAACCGAGCGGCCTAACGAGATGCAGAGTCGAGCGTGTCGCCAGGCAGAGCCGTCCGATGTTGCCGGTATTCGGCGGAATCTCCGGCTCGACCAGGACGACGTTAAACATCTTGTCGCCGGAATCGGTCATCCCGGCTTTCCGAATTTTCGCGCTCGGCCGCCCAGCTAATGCCGGACGGGATGACCGCTACTGGCTACAACTTGCCGGCGACGAATTTCTCCAGCTTCACGATATCGGCCGCGAACTTGCGGATGCCTTCGGCGGTCTTTTCCGTCGCCATCGCGTTATCGTTGAAGAGATAGCGGAACTTCTTCTCGTCCATCTCCAGCCGTTCGATGGCCGCATCCTTCGATCGATTCGGACCAATCTTGCGCTCGATTGGCTCGTAGGAATGGCTCAATTTGTCGAGCAGATCGGGACTGATGGTGAGCAGATCGCAGCCGGCCAGTTCCAGAATCTGGCCCACGTTGCGGAAGCTCGCGCCCATCACTTCGGTCTTGTAGCCGAACTTCTTGTAATAGGTGTAAATCTCCTTCACCGATTGCACACCCGGATCCTCCGCGCCCGTGTACTCGCGTTTGTTCGCCGCTTTGTACCAGTCGTAAATCCGGCCGACGAAGGGCGAGATGAGTTCGATGCCGGATTCCGCACAACGCACGGCCTGAGGCAATGAAAACATCAGTGTCAGATTGCAATTGATGCCTTCCTTTTCCAGCACTTCGCCGGCGGCGATCCCTTCCCAGGTCGAGGCGATCTTGATCAGGATGCGCTCCCTGGGGATGCCGCGTTTTTCATAGAGTTTGATCAACTGGCGGCCTTTGTTGATCGAGCCTTCCACGTCAAAGGAGAGCCGCGCGTCCGTCTCGGTCGAAACGCGCCCCGGCACGATCTTGAGAATCTCGCTCCCGAACTCCACCAGGAGATGATCGATCACGTCTTCGATCTGCGCCGCCCCGCTCAGGCCGGAACTTTTCCGATCCGCCAGGACCTTGTCGAGCAGATGAAAATACTGCTCCTTCTGCGTCGCCGCGTAAATGAGACTCGGGTTCGTGGTCGCGTCCCGCGGCTGGAATTCGCTGATCGATTCGAAATCTCCCGTGTCAGCGACGACGACGGTGAATTTCTTCAATTGCTCGAGCTGGCTGAGCTTGGTTTTTTCTTCTTCGGCGACGGCAGTGCTCATGATCGGTTCTCCAGTTTTTGAGCGACGCGGAAATCGCGCCTTCCAAAAAATACTACGCCCGCCGAGTTCGTCCGACAATGCAAAAGTCCGACGCGCCGTTTGAGGAAGTGAAACGGGAAGCTAGATTGTTAGGCGAGCCCATGAATGAGCAAGACCAACCGCCGCCAAAGCTGCGCTTCGCCGAAACGCCGGAGGAACAGAAAAAATGGATGGCGCAATGGCGCTCCGCTGAAGTCGCCTTGCTCGAGGTGAAGCGCGAGGAGCTGCGTGCGCTGAGCGATGAAGAGGCCCAGGCTGCTTGCGACCTCCTGCTGGCAAACGCGGACGAATTCTATGTCCCGCCGCAGATGAGAACCTCGAGTGGTTTGGTCGAGCAGCAGCGGATTTTCATGCGGGCCCGCCGCTGATGTTGAATCCACTTTTCGCCGCCGCCGTCCGCGTGCAGGAATTCTGCAACGCTCGAGCCTGGCGGACCTGCTACATCGGCGGCATCTGCGTCCAGCGTTGGGCAGAGCAGCGCCAAACCAAAGATGGCGACCTCACTTTGCTGACCGGCTTCGATCAGGATGAAGAATATGTGGACGAGTTGCTGCAACATTTTCAACCGCGCAGAGAAGACGCTCGCGCCTTTGCGCTACGGAACCGCGTTCTCCTCATCTACGATGTGTCCGGAATTCCTTTTGATGTCGCTCTCGCTGGTTTGCCGTTTGAAGAACGAACGGTCGAAAGAGCGACTCCCTGGAAGTTGAAATCCGGCGCTCATCTCATCACCTGCAGCGCGGAAGATCTCGTCGTTCACAAGGCTTTCGCCGGCCGAAATCTCGATTGGTCCGATATTGAGCGCATCTTGCAGCGACAGGGACAAAGGTTGAATTTTCGTCTCATCTTCGAAGAACTGCGGCCTTTGCTGGAGTTAAAGGAAGAGCCGGAAAATGAGGAAAAGCTGCGGCAGTTGATGAAGCGCGAGGGCTTATTGTAGAGGCGGCCCGCTCTGCAGCAAAGGACGGCAGGCGGAGCGCCCGCCCTACAATTCACGTCGATTGTGTCGCCGTCGCTTTCCCGCTACACTCGGCGCGCGATCATGACCACCGCGCCGCCCGAATTGGTCTTCGCCACGTGTCGCTGTGGCAGCTTTCGCCGCTTCGCTCAGCGGAGGCAGCGGCAGCCTAATGGCCAGGCTCGCCGCTTAAGCTCGCGCCCGTGAACTCTTCCACACCGCTTCTCTCTTTCTGCATCCCGACGCGCAACCGCGCCAGGTTTCTCGGCGAATTCCTCGAGAGCGTCGCCGCGCAGATCACGCCCGAGGCGGAGGTCGTGATTTCCGATGACGGGTCGACCGATGACACACCCGCGGTGATTGAATGTTTCCGCACGCGCATTCCGCGGCTCGTCGCGCAGCGGGTCGATCCCCCGCTGCGCTACGACCGCAACTTGCTCCACGTGGTCTCGCTCGCGCGCGGCAAATATTGCTGGCTCTTCGGCGACGACGACCGCCTCGAGCCCGGCGGCCTTGCCGCGGTCCTGGAGGCACTGAAGGTCGAACCAGACCTGGCTGGCCTAACGACCGACCGCGTTTCTTACGACAGCGCGCTGGCGAACAAGCTCCCGGTGCGCGCCTTGAAGCAGCAGCAGAGCGCGCTTTTCCTGAAGGCCGAAGAAGCTTTCCTGGGTTTGCTCGATCGCCTCGGCTTTCTTTCCTGCCAAATCGTCAACCGCGCCATCTGGAACGAGATCGTTAGCCTGGAAAACCTCGAGCCCTATTTCACCGGCTACGTTCAGCTATACGTCATCGCGCGCCTGCTCGTGCAGGCGCCAAACTGGCAGTTCCTCGCCGCGCCCTGCGTCGCCTTTCGCGCCGACAACGATTCCTTCCGCGCCCTCGGGCAACTGGGTCGCTTAAAAATGGATGTCTGCGGCTACGA
>DATMNS010000278.1:0-4077 GCA_035568735.1 Chthoniobacterales bacterium
GCTCACGATCGCGCACCCCAGCGTCCCGGCGGCCATCCAGGGATAGCGTTTGAGGTAGGCGAAGACGCGCCAGACGGTGTTCATGGCAGAACACCGTCAACGGTGGGTTGGGCGCGTCAAGTCGGAGCGGCGCGTGGAAAAGGGAGAAAACGTTCAACGCTCAATGTTTCAACGAAGAATCAGAGCGCGACGCTTTCTCCTATTTGGACGTTGAACGTTGGGCGTTGAACGTTGAACGTTTTCTTCTCCCTCTTCTTTCGGATCGTTACCAATGCGCATCGAACACCTCTTCACCTCTCCCGGCCACAACTACTACGGCCACCA
The DNA here is from genome assembly GCA_035568735.1 of Chthoniobacterales bacterium. Classification (GTDB taxonomy): domain Bacteria; phylum Verrucomicrobiota; class Verrucomicrobiia; order Chthoniobacterales; family UBA10450; genus Palsa-1392. Next base: position 325 of record DATMNS010000278.1, read on the forward strand.
CGGCCAGCCGCCGGATGATTTTCCCCTCGTCGAGACGACCGAGATCGAGTGCGTCGCCGGCCGCGGCATTCGCGGCGACCGCTTTTTTGATTACCGGGAAGATTACAAAGGGCAGGTCACCTTTTTCTCGCGCGAAGTCTTCGCTTTGATGTCCGCAACTTTTGGCCTAACGAATAAATCGCCCGGCGTACTCCGCCGCAATCTCATCGTGTCCGGGATCGATCTGAGGGAGTTGATCGGCACGGATTTCGAGCTGCAAGGCGTCCAGTTCCGCGGCACCGCGCATTGCGCGCCGTGTTACTGGATGGACACCGCTTTCGCGCCGGGCGCGGAAAAGTTCCTGGCCGGCCGCGGCGGTTTGCGGGCGCGTATTTTGACCGATGGTCGGATCAGCCTGGGCGCGGCGCGGTTGAAAATTCTGCGATCGGCCGCGCCGCCCTAACGATGCGCTGCAGTGCCGTCCTGCTCGCTGGTGGAAAATCGTCGCGCATGGGTCGCGACAAAGCCTTTCTCGAGTTTGAGGGCGAACCGCTTTGGCAACGCCAAATCCAAACGCTGATAAACTTGTCGCCCGAGCAGTTAATGATTTCTGGCCCATCCCGCGAGGAATGGAACGAATGCGAGATCGTGGCCGACGAAATCGCCGGCGCAGGACCGCTCGCGGGAGTGGGCGCGGCTTTGCGAAAGTGCACGGCGCCGCTCCTCGTTGTGCTGGCGGTCGATCTCCCGCGAATGAGCACGGATTTTCTCCGTTCGCTCTGCACAGACTCGCGTGGCGCTGTTCCTCGCGGGCCCGCTGGATTCGAACCGCTGGCGGCCGTTTACCCGGCGGCCTGCGCCGCGTTGGCCACGCAAGCGCTCAGCACCGGCGATTTTTCCATGCAAGATTTTGTCCGCCGCGCGATAGACCGCGGGCTGCTCATGGAACGATTAATCGACGAAGTCGAGAGCCTGTTTTTCGCCAATCTCAACACGCCGGCCGACCTGTGAAAAACCGCAACACCGCGAGAGCAATCGAAGTCGTCAGGTATCGGGACGGCCACCCGCTCCCCGCGGCGCCGGACGAAGCCGCGGTCGAAGAGCCGCTCGAGATTCGAATCGAGGGCCAGAGCGTCGCGGTCGTAATGCGAACCCCGGGACATGATCGCGAACTCGCCGCCGGCTTTGCCCTGACTGAAGGAATCGTGCACGCCGCGGCGGACATTTTCGAGATCAATTCCTGCCTGGCGAAAGGCGAATCCGGCGGAAATGAATTGGACATCGCCCTCACCGATCCGGCGAAATTCAATCTCGCCAAATTGAGCCGCCATGTTTTCAGTTCCTCGAGCTGCGGGATCTGCGGCAGGGCGACGATCGAATCGGCCATGCAGCAATTTCCACCGATCAAGGCCGCGCCCTCGCTCGACGCTCAAGTGCTGCTTCAGCTCCCGGCAAAGTTAGCCGCCGCGCAAATGACATTTCAGCGCACCGGCGGCCTGCATGCCTGCGCGCTCTTCGAAGCGAGCGGGGAACTGATTCTTTTGCGCGAGGATGTCGGGCGGCACAACGCGCTCGACAAGTTGATCGGCCATCAGTTGCTCGCCAGGCAGCTCCCGTTAGGCAACTCGATTCTTGTCTTGAGCGGACGCGTCTCCTTCGAGATGACGCAGAAAGCGCTCGCCGGGGGAATCGCCGTGATCGCCGCGATTTCCGCCCCGACCAGCCTCGCGATCGATTTTGCTCACGCCAACAAGCAGACGCTGATCGGTTTTCTGCGCGGCGACACGATGAATGTCTACGCCGGCGCTGAGCGACTGTCGTAACACAGCCGTCACGGCTGTCGGGTCGACCGGGCGTCCTCGCCCGGCAGGCTCCGCGCGCAAGAAAAAACGACCGGTCAAGATGCTCGCCCGACATGACAGGCCGGGAGGCCTGTGTTACGCGGAGGGGCCGCGGCCTTTAAACGTCAGCTCGGCAATGCCCGATTTGTCGAGTTCGCCCAGACCCTCAAAGATCATCCGGTTGTATTGCTCTTTGGTCGCGCGGGCGAGAGGAAGTTGCAGGCCTGCCAGGTCCGCCAGATGCAAAGCGATCCCACTATCCTTCGCCGCATGCGCGGCGGAGAAAAAACAGGCGTGATCGCGATTCTGCATATCTTCGCCGTCGGTCTGAAGAACGCGCGAGCCGGCGCCGGTTTCGCTGAAAACTTCGCGCAACATCGTAAGATCGAGCCCAAGCGCGTCGCCCAATCCAAGACCCTCGGCCAGGCCGGCGGTGTTGATGTTCATCACCATGTTGACCAGCGCCTTCACTTTCGCCGCTTGTCCCGACTTGCCGATGTAGCGAATTTTGGACCCAAGGGCTTGCAAAATCGGCGCGGCGCGATCGAAGGCGGATTTTTCGCCGCCGCACATCAGGTAAAGCGAGCCTTCGCGCGCCTGTGTGATGCTCGAGGCCATGCAGGCTTCGAGCGTCTGCGCGCCAATTTTTTGCGCGAGGCCCTCTACCTCAAGATGCACTTCGGGAGAGATGGTAGCGCAGTTGATGAAGAGCCTGCCCTGCGCGTTGACGAGCAGGTTGTCGTCAGGTGAGGCGAAGATTTCCCGCATCGCGGCGTCGTCCGAAACGACGGTGACGATAGCCTCGGCGGCGGCCGTTACTTTGCCTAACGACTGGCTGGCAAAACTGCCCAGCTCCTGCGCGAGGGTCGTGGCAGCGGGACGATCTGCATCGTAAACCGCGGTGACATGAAATCCCTTTTCCTTTAAGCGGCGCGCCATGTTTGCGCCCATCCGGCCGACTCCCACAAAAGCGATGTTCATAAATCAGATGCGACCAGCAAAAAACGGATTGTGCTTTTTTTCCTCTCCCACCGTCGTCATGGGTCCGTGGCCAGGGCAGAGAACGGTCTCGTCGGGCAACGTGAGAATTTTTTTGAGATTGTTCCCGATCGCCTCTTCGTAGGAAACATTGCCGCCGCCCATCGAGCCCGCAAAGAGCGAATCGCCCACAATCGCGACCGGCCGCGCCAAGCCGCTGATGACATAGGTCATGCCTCCGGGCGAGTGGCCCCAGGTCAACCGCGCTTCGATCCGCAGGCGGCCGAGGTGGAGGATTTTTCCTTCCTCGATCGGTTCGGCGCCGGGTGCCTGCTCGCGTGAAGAGAGGAAAACGGGCGCTCCAGTCTCGCGCGTCAGGCGGCGCAAATCGGCCACGTGATCCGGATGGGCATGGGTGAGCAAGAGGAGCTGAATCGTTAGGCCGGCGCCCGCGCTGCGTTGGAGCAATGGAGAACAATCCGCGCCGCTATCGAAAACGACCGCCTCCCTGCTCGCGGGATCCCAGACGAGATAGGCGTTCACCGTCACGTCATGATAGGGGGTGTTGCACTGGAACAGGCCCGGAACTTCGATTTCGTTAGGCTGCCACTTGTTCTGCGCGAGGTCGGCAAGAGCTCCCGGGTGGAGCTGGAGGACGGGCGCGATTTGGTCGCTCACCGCGCGATCGAATCTCCCCTCCCGTAGCTGGCGAATCGCCACGACGCTGGCCCCCGACTTTTCAGCGAGCTGACTGTCGGAGATTCCCAGACCACGTTGCGCTTTGCCCATGATGTCGGTGAAATTGTCTTCCAGCGGGATCGCCATGTACCACTAAAAGGCAAGGAGCGTTCGTGTCGAGAGGGAAGCGATGCGCTCTCTCGTCAGCTGCGCTATTCGCGCGGCCATCCTTTCCGGGGAGTGGACCCTGCCGGTTTCCTTTTCGATTGACGTCATC